>JARGFK010000001.1 GCA_029211065.1 Desulfobacterales bacterium | reverse complement strand
CCAAAGCGGCCGAATGTCTGGAAAAGGATCGTGAGCAGTTACTGACCTTTTACGACTTCCCAGCCGAGCATTGGAGGCATATTCGTACCACCAACCCGATCGAGTCGACATTTGCTACGGTCCGATTACGAACTGATAAAGTCCGAGGCTGCTTTTCAGCCCAGACGGTTATCACGATGGCATTTAAACTCTGCCAGTGTGCGCAGAAAAGATGGATTCGTCTCTACCATCCTCAACGCCTGGCGGAAGTAATCAGAGGAGTACAATTTGTCAATGGCATTGAAGAATCACGGATCGCCGCCTGATCCTTCATACACAACTCTTGACAATATCTCGTCAATTGGTCCCGTCCAGGACGTACCATGGCACGACGCAATTTATGAAGCCAAGTCCACGCAGTATTGTAACTTCCAAGCCCGAGAACTCTTTGCAAACCAAGAGCGCTGGTTCCATGCTTTTGACTTGTCACAAACCACATGGCAAAAAACCAAGTCCGAAGTGGCTTGTGCGTTTTATGAAACAACGTTCCAGAAGTAATGGAGGTTTGTCGTTTACATTTTCTGCAAAGAAAGAGACCACGTCCTGTCAAAGATGGTTTCTCCGTAATGTCCCCACAGGGGCAACAGAAGCCTCTCGGCCATCGAAGTTTAGCGATATAATCAATGCAGGCATCGTCGCTGCTAAACCATTCATCAAATTCTTGGAATGTTTTAGGATAATCGATGCCAGCAACAGGGTGTCTTGGCTCCTCCATAACCGCATACTACACCATGTGGTCGGTTGAGTAAAGTGCATACCCACTATTCCGTCTCATTTTATTTCATTTACCGGGATGTTTAGACAGCTCCGCCTTCTGGGTTCAGCGGCCAAAACCAGTTTAACTTATTTTAATTATTAATAATTTGTATATATGGTGAAAACGAGATTGAAGATTCCCTGCAGTCCCGCCAGGGCGGGACGGGGAATGCGCTCGTTGCGGTTCAGAAAACCCGGCCGGCTTCATCCGGCATTTCGTCCTGGGCCAGATCCAAAGGCTCCGCTACATTTGCTTCCCGGGCCAGTTCGCGAATCTGGTTTTTGATCTCATTGTATTCAGATATTTTGCGCTTTAAAAAGCTTACGGTCAGGCCGGCTTTGGCCTCCAGACCGCTGGGGGTCAGTTTGTAAAGGTATTGCAGTTTATTTTCGGAGTCCTTAAAGCGGTTGATTCTGATGAAACCCTTTTTGGCCAGCTCGGCCAGGCAGAAATTGACCTTTCCCAGGCTGATTCCCATTTCTCTGGCCATTTCCCGCTGGGTGAAATTGGGGTTGCGGTTCAGAATCTTGAGCAGCCGATATCGGATCTCCTGCTGGTAATCATTGTTCATGACATGAACATTTAGAATAATTAGGGAGTTATGTCAAGAAAAAATAAGGCTGAAGGTTGAAGACTGAAGGAAAAAAAGATGAACATTTGAACCGCAAAGACGCGAAGGACTCAAAGGGTTTTTGATTTGTACCGACCCTGCAGGAAAGATGCAGGGCTCGATACACAACCATGCCCGACAGGACAGCGCATTGCGATAGTTTTGTTCCACAGGACCGCGTTTAAGCATGTCTCTAAAATGGGCATCTTCTTTTCCGATTGTTGATCTTTGATTGATGCTTTTCGATTTAAGGGCGTTTCCAATCGTCCATCGTCCATCGCCAATCATCAATCGCTTTTCCCCCTGCCCCATACGCCCATCAGGGTTTCCAGGATCGCCTTGTGCATGTGCATCTTGTTTTCCGACTGGTCCCAGACAACCGAGGCCGGCCCTTCCAGAACCGAGTTGCTGATTTCTTCGCCGCGGTGCGCCGGGAGGCAGTGCATGACAATGGCATCTTTGGGCGCTTTTTTCATAAGGGTGCTGTTGACCTGAAACGCGGCAAACGCGCGCTTGCGGGAAGCGGATTCACTTTCCTTGCCCATGCTGGCCCATACATCCGTATATATCACGTCGGCGTCCCTGACGGCCTTTACCGGGTCGGAGGTAACCTGGATCCGGCCGGTTTTCAGGAGGAGCGTTTTTTTCAAGACCCGCTCGTCCGGATAATACCCTTCCGGGCAGGCCAGCACCAGGTTAAGATCCAATACCGCCGCCGCGTTGATCCATGAATGCGACACATTGTTGCCGTCCCCGACCCAGACGATGTTGACGCCGGCGTAACCCTTTTTAAATTCAACTATGGTCATCAGGTCGCTCAACACCTGACAGGGATGATACATATCGGTCAGCGCGTTGATGACCGGGATGGATGAAAATTCGGCAAACTCCTGCAGCAGGTCCTGGGAATACGTCCGGATCGCCAGGCAATCCAGGTATCTGGAAAGTACCCGGGCGGTGTCCCGCACCGGCTCGGACCGGGCCATCTGGGTGTCCCGGGCGCTGATAAAAATAGAGTTTCCCCCCAGCTGCGCCATGGCCGCCTCAAAGGACAGGCGCGTACGGGTGGAGTGCTTGTCGAAAACAAGACCGAGGGTTTTGGCTTTCAACGGCATATCCAGGCGCCCCTGCTGGTGGCGCTTTTTCAGTTCGGCTGCCCGTTTAAAGAGCCGGTCAAAGTCTTTTTTTTCCAGATCCAACAATGTTAAGATGTCTTTTTTCAAAATAAATCTCCAAAGATTTAGCTGTTGAGCTGTTGAGCTGTTGGCTGTTGAGCTGATAAGCTGTTGGCTGTTGAGCTGTTGAGCTGATATTATTTCATGGATTTTATTAGTGCATTAATCATTTTCGTCAGCTCTAAACCCATCTTGTTAAATTCTACCACTTTTTTCTTTTCTATCCACGCTGCCTTGTTCATAATTTCAAGGAGAGTGATCACTTCAAACAATGATCCTCTGGCTATATATAAAAACTGGATAAACTCTTTAGTGGTTTGACGTCCCTTGCCTTCGGCAATATTCATTGCCACACTGGTACTTGCCGACTCAAGCTGTTCTATTAAACGATAATGTTTACGAGGTCTATCAAACTCGTCAATAAATTGGATAACCCTTTCAGCAAACTGAACCGCTTTTTGCCATACGGTCAAATCCTGAAAGGTAAATATGTTTTTATCATCCAAACCCATTGTTTTTAGCCATTATCAGCTTATCAGCTTAATAGCTTATCAGCTATTTTTCACTGAAAATTTCATCCAGGCACGCCACCAGGGCGTCGACTGCGTCTTTTTCGATGATCAAGGGCGGAATGAACCGTAAAATCGTGTCCTGAATGCAATTGATTAAGAACCCCTTCTCCATGCATTTATCAACCACCGGGGCGCCGTCGATTTTAAGCTTGATGCCCAGCAGCAGCCCCATCCCCCTGACATCCACAATGACATCATGGCGCTCTCTGAGGGTGTTGAGTTTTTCTCTAAAATACACGCCGATCCGGCTGCAATGCTCCAGCACGGCCTCTTCCGTAATGGTTTTGAGCACGGCCAGGGCGGCGGCCGTTACAATGGGCGTGCCGCCGAAGGTGGAAGCGTGCGAGCCCGGACCGAACGCGGCAGCGACCTTTTCCGTGGCCAGCATGGCACCGATGGGCAGGCCGTTGGCCAGGGCCTTGGCCAGGGTCATGATGTCCGGCGCCACCCCGAAATGTTCATAGGCGAAGAGTGTGCCGGTCCGCCCGATGCCGGTCTGGATTTCGTCAAAAATAAGAAGTGCGCCGGCCTCATCACAGATTTCACGAACAGTCTTTAAATACTGCTGGTCCGGACAACACACACCGCCTTCGCCCTGGAGCGGTTCGAGGATCACCGCGCAGGTGGAAGCGTCGATTCTGTTCCGCAGGGCGTCCGGATCGTTATACGGGACAAAGTCAAACCCCGGCAGAACCGGATCGAACCCTTTCTTGATTTTATCCTGGCCCGTAGCCGACAGGGTCGCCATGGTGCGTCCGTGAAACGATTTTTCCATGGAAATGATGCGAAAGCGGCCGGCGTCGCCCTTTTCGCTGAAATACTTGCGGGCCAGCTTGATGGCCGCCTCGTTGGCTTCGGCACCGCTGTTGCAGAAAAAAGCCCGGTCGGCAAAACTGTGCGCCGTCAACCAGGAGGCCAGATCCGTCTGGGGCCGGGTATAGTAGAGGTTGGAGACATGCCAAAGCATGTCGGCCTGCCGGCAGAGCGCCTCGGCCACCCGCGGATGGGCATGGCCCAGGTTGCACACGGCAATGCCGGATACAAAATCGGTATAGGCCTTGCCGGTTTCATCCCAGAGGGTGCATCCTTTGCCCCGGGTGACGGCAATGGGAAACCGCTTATAGGTTTTGGCCATTACCGTGTCGGCTGTCTTGATGGTCTCGGTGTTCATGGTCTTTCGCTTTCTCTCAATTTTTAGGGTCGATTCACCGCTGCTTCGGTTCGTGGTTATTCGATCCGAAAAAGCAACTTAACCGCAAAGTCGCAAAGGACGCAAAGGGTTTCATTTTCTTCCTGATCGGGTAAAACGATCCGGAAGAAGGCTAACGCCCTGCGGGACAGTATGCTGCGCGGATTTACTCCCCAGGGCCACGCTTAAGCATGTCTCATAGCAGGCATCTTCTTTTCCGATTGTTGATATATGATTGATGATTTTCGATTTAAGGGCGTTTCCAATCGTCAATCACCAATCGCCAATCATCAATTACTCTTTCTACTGCTTCACTTCCGTGCCGATGCCTTTGTCGGTAAAAAGCTCCAGCAGGAGCGCATGCCGCTTTTTGCCGTTGATGATGTGGACTTTTTCGACTCCGCACTTTACCGCCCCCAGGGCGCACTCAATTTTTGGAATCATCCCGCCGGTGATGATGGTTTTCCGGAGCATCTCTTCGGCGCCGGCGGCATCAATGGATGAAATCAACGCGCCTTTAACGTCCAGCACACCGTCCACATCCGTCATAAAGATCAACCGGCCGGCGTTCAACGACATGGCGACCTTGCTGGCCACCAGATCGGCGTTGATATTAAAGGTTTCCCCGGCGCTGCCGACGCCCACCGGCGCAATGATGGGAATGAATCCCTGCTGGGTCAGCGTATTGATGATGGCCGGATTGATCTGGGTCACCTCACCCACCAGGCCGGGATCAATAATTTCCGGGGGTTTGTCCACTTCGGTCTGATGGATGATGTGAAGCTTCTGTGCCAGGATCAGTCCGCCGTCCTTGCCGCTCAGGCCCACCGCCTTGCCGCCCTGCTGGTTGATCTGGGCCACGATGGCCTTATTGATCTTGCCGCCCAGGACCATCTCCACCACATCCATGGTGGCCTGATCCGTGAGCCGCATGCCCCGCACAAATTTGGGGCTGATGCCCATCTGCTCCAGCACCTGGTTGATCTGGGGGCCGCCGCCGTGGACCACCACGGGGTTCAAACCGATAAATTTCATCAGGGTAATGTCCCGGGCGAAGTCCTCCTTCAACTGCTCGTCCACCATGGCATGCCCGCCGTATTTGATCACAATGGTCATTCCGTAAAAGCGGCGGATATACGGCAGCGCCTCGATGAGTATGTCGGCCACATTGGGGGTCATTGTTTCACCTGCTTCATATTGTCATTTAGAAAAAATGTTTATTACCTTCCCGTATTCAACCTTCCAGACCGCAAAGGGGTCGGGGATCGGGGGTCAGAAGTCATAAAATCCGGCGTACGGTAAAAGGCGCAGGGCGCACGGAAAACAAACCCATTGTTTCTTCCCCTTAGCCGTAAGCCTTTAGCCTTGCGCCGTGGCCTTTCTCTGCCTAATGCTTACTCCCTGCTGCCTACTTTTTCTCAACCTTCTGTCTTCGGCCATTCTTATCCGATTGTTGATCTTTGATTGATGATTTTCGATTTAAGGGCGTTTCCAATCATCCATCACCAATCGCCAATCATCTATTGATAACCCCTTCAGCCTACCTACCTTCAGCCTTATTTACAATATATACCGGCTCAGGTCCTCATCGTCCTTGATATCTTTTAATTTATTGTTCACAAACGCTTCATCGATGACGATTTTCTTTTCAGCCATATCCGGCGCTTCAAACAGAATGTCTTCCAGCAGGCACTCCATGATGGTATGCAGCCGCCGCGCGCCGATGTTTTCGGTGGCGTTGTTGACCTCTTCGGCAATCGCTGCGATCCTTTCAACGGCAGCGTCTTCAAATCCCACATCGACGCCTTCGGTCCGCAAGAGCGCAATGTACTGCAGCAGCAGGGCATTTTTGGGTTCGGTCAAAATCCTGACGAAGTCGCTGCGGTCAAGGGAGTCGAGCTCGACCCGAATGGGAAAGCGGCCCTGCATCTCCGGTATCAGGTCCGACGGCTTGGCAATGTGAAAAGCGCCCGAGGCGATAAACAGGATATGATCGGTCCTGACCGGTCCGTACTTGGTGGTGACCGTAGAGCCTTCCACGATGGGCAGCAGATCCCGCTGGACCCCTTCGCGGGAAACATCCGGTCCGTGCCCGCCGTTGCTGCCGGCGATCTTATCGATTTCATCCAGAAATATGATCCCGGACTGCTCCACCTTTTCGACGGCCTGGCTGACGACCTTGTCCATGTCCACCAGGTTCTGGGATTCCTCCTGGGCCATAATCTCCAGCGCTTCGGGCACCTTGACCTTGCGCTTTTTAGTGGCTTTGGGCATCAGGTTGTTGAACATATCCTTGAAGTTTATTCCCATTTCCTCCATGCCGACATTTGAAAATATTTCAACTACCGGCATGGCCCGTTCAGACACCTCCAGATCGATGTAGCGGTTGTCGAGTTTGCCGGCCCGCAACATTTCGCGCAGCTTTTCGCGGGTGGCGTGGCCGTCGTTCGGCGGCGGCAGCGCAGCTTCAGCCTGCATTGCGGCCGCCCCGTCCGGTCTCGCCGCCCCGGATGCCGGCGTTTTGGGTAGCAGCAGGTCCAACACCCTTTCTTCCGCGATGGCCCGGGCCTTGTCCCTGACCGCTTCCTGCTCCCTGGACTTAACCATATTGACCGACAGTTCGGTGATGTCCCGGATCATGGATTCCACATCGCGCCCCACATAGCCGACTTCGGTAAACTTCGAGGCTTCGATCTTGATGAAGGGGGCGTCCGCCAGTCGCGACAGGCGCCGGGAGATCTCGGTTTTGCCGACCCCGGTGGGGCCGATCAGGATAATATTTTTGGGCGCAATTTCATCCCGCAGGTCCGGATCGACCTGCTGCCGCCGCCAGCGGTTGCGCAGAGCAATGGCAACCGACCGTTTGGCTTTATGCTGCCCGATGATGTATTTATCCAGTTCTATGACGATTTCAAATGGTTTCAGTTCGCTCATGATGTTCGTTGATCTCTATGTATTCGTTTTTTGATTCTGCCGAATATTAAAAACATATTGTCGGTTGCCTGCCATTCGGCTTTGGGTCATTCGACCCTGAGGTTCATGACCGAAGGGCTTACAGCCGAGAGGTTGTCCGTCGTCCGTTCCCGCGCCGGAGCGCTGGGACAATAAAACAATTAAACCGCAAATCAGGCTTCGCTAAAGCTACGACCCGACAGGGGCGCGAAGGACGCCAAGGGGTTGCTTAAATTTTCTTCCGGATCGGGTGTATCGATCCGGAAGAAGGCCAACGCCCTGCGGGGCAGATCATTCCGCCGGTTTTGCGCCACAGAACCGTGTTTAAACATGTCTCTAAAACGGGCCTCTTTGCCCGAACCGCAGCCGGCCATGCTTTTCCGGTCGGCACCCGGTTCGGGCAAAAGCCTTCGCGCCCTTTGCGCCTTTGCGGTTCATCCCTGCTGCTTCTTACAGTTCTTCCACCGTGATCACATTGTTCGTGTAGATGCACAAAGAGGCCGCGATCTCCATGGCCTGCCGTGCGATCTCGACTGCCTCCAGGTCGGCATATTTCAACAAGGCGGTTGCTGCGGCCCGGGCCGCCATTGCGCCCGAACCGATGGCGATAACCTTGTCGTCCGGTTCAATCACATCGCCGTTTCCGGAAATCAAAAAAGTGATGGAGTGGTCCACGGCGATCATGATGGCTTCGAGTCGGCGCAGGTATTTATCCGTTCGCCAGTCCCTGGCCAACTCAACGGCGCTCCGGGTTAAATTGCCGTTGTACCGCTCCAGTTTGGTTTCCAGGCGGTCAAAGAGGTTGAGCGCGTCGGCGGTGGCTCCGGCAAACCCCACGATAATCTTCTCGTTGTACAACCGGCGAACTTTGCGGGCCTGATGTTTAACGATGGTGTTGTTAAGGGTCACCTGGCCGTCGCCGGCAACCACGACCTTGCCCCGGTGCCGCACCGCCAGGATCGTGGTGCCGTGAAAGCTTGTTGATTGAACGCCGTTCATCTTCTGAACCTCGCTACCGTTAAACGGTTTTTGTTTTCTTTGTATTCACCCTTTGTGGCCTGTTGTAAGTCGTCCTTTCCCGCGCTGAAGCGATGGAACGAAAAAAAATAATTGAACCGCAAAGGCGCAAAAGACGCAAAGGGTTTGTTTAAATTTTCTTCCGGATCGGGTGTAACGATCCGGAAGAAGTCTAACGCCCTGCGGGGCAATTTATTCCGCCGGTTTTACGCCGCAGAACCGTTTTTAAACATGTCGCTAAAACGGGCATCTTTGCCCGAACCGCAGGCGGCCATGCTTTTCCGGCCGGCACCCGGTTCGGACAAAAGCCTTCGCGCCCTTTGCGCCTTTGCGGTTCATCACTAAATCGGTTGCCCGTCACTGCTCACTTTCGCGGATGCGCTTTGTCGTATGTTTCCATGAGGCGGTCGATGCTGACATGGGTGTACTTCTGGGTGGTGGACAGGCTTTTGTGCCCCAGCAGTTCCTGCACCACCCGCAAATCAGCGCCGGCATCCAGCAGATGGGTCGCAAAGGAATGGCGCAGGGCGTGCGGCGAAACCGGTGTTGCGATGCCGCATGCCAGCGCTGTTTTATCCAGTATCCGCGCGATAGACCGGGCCGTCAGACGGCCATAGTTTTTATTCAAAAACAGGGGGCCGTCCTTGTCCAGCCAACCCCTGCCGGTCTTTGCACCGCTTTCCGCCTTGAGCCGGTCCCGATAAGCCCGGACGGCTTCACCGGCTTTTTGCCCGATGGGGACGATTCGCTCCTTGTTGCCTTTGCCGAAAACACGAACGACACCTGCATTGAAGTCCACATCCGAAAAATTCATACCGGCAATTTCCGAAACCCGCAAACCGCAAGAATAGAGCGTCTCAAAGATCGCACGATTCCTCATACCCAGGAGGGTATCGGTCGTGATTGAATCGAGCAGGCGAAACATGTCGTCCACCGGCAGGTAGACCGGTATGGTCTTGTCCTGCTTCGGCGTCAAGACCGAATCAACCGGATTTTCCTGCAAAGCGCCGTGTTTCACTATATACCTGAAAAATGACCGAACCGCCGACAGCTTGCGCGCCACAGTGGCTTTTTGATTTTTCTTGTGCAAAACGCCCAGGAATTCCCTGATCATCAAGCCGTCCACCCGGCAGGCGCTGACCTTCGCCTCCGCCCCATTCGGATGCCCACCCTGGAGCCGTTTTTTGGCAACAAAAGCCGAAAATTCCTGCAGGTCATGCAGATACGCACGGCAGGTGTTTTGGGAATAGGCTTTCTCCGTGGAAAGCGACTCCACAAAAGATCGGATCAAAGTTTCCAGGAGGGCTGCACTCATATGGGTCCCATGGGATAAAAATCGATCATTTCTTCAAGCTCGCTCCAACTGCCGACCTCGGTAAAGGGATGCGCCTTTCGATTCCAGGGCCGCTTGAAAAGGATCGGCGTTACCCCTGCGGCCTCAAGGGTGTAGCAGGTTTCCAGTCGATCCTCTACAAAAAAGGAAATATTCCGGTTTACCAGCACATCCGCTTTAGCGTCGAATGCCCCGGTGGCCACAATATCGATACAGGTCCGGTCGAGGGGCAGAATCCCTTCGATCCAATCTAAAATGGAGTCCAGGCTGGGGCGGGCCGTGACAAAAAGAAGCGGCCGGTGATAGCGGGAAAGCCGGGAAAGAACTTCCGGCGCGCCTGTCAGCGGCAATAAAGGGATCGAAAAATTACCCTCGACGATCCGGCTGAATATGGCCTCTAAAATCCCTTTGTCGATATCGATGCAATCCTCCACCATGTAGCTGGTGATGTCCGCATGCCGGTACCGATCCAACCGGTAGTCGTGCCGGGCGATCTCCAGAAACAAAGACATGGTGTCGGCCACGACATCATCGATATCAAAGGCCATGGAGGATGGATCGATCACATTACGCCTGCCACTACAATCATAAAGATAGAATCATTTGAACCGCAAATCAGGCTTCGCTAAAGCTACGACCCGACAGGGGCGCAAAGGACGCCAAGGGGTTTTTCAGATTGTTGATCTATGATTGATGATTGTTGATTTAAGGGCGTTTCCAATCGTCAATCACCAATCGCCAATCGTCAATCGCCAATCATCAGTCATCAATTATTACCCTTCAGCTTTTTTTGCTGAACCCCGATCCCTGACACCCTGTCCTTTTATGCCGGCCTGCGGGTTTTTTTCTTGAGTCGGGAAATCCGCCGGCGATATACCACCGCCTTTTTTCTGTCATCGGCTTCAAGGGCCTCCTGGCGCACGGTCTTCATCGCCCGAATCTTCTTTTTAATGCTGCGCACCGAGGTGTCGGCCTTTATCTTAACCGGCTTGTCCGCAAATCCCCTTGCCTTTCGAACGGCGTCATACAGCTCCGTCTTGTTCATCCCGTGGACGCCGGTAATTTCAGGGATTTCTTTTGCAATTTCGCGCAATTCCTTAACCGTTATTTTCTCCAACGGTTTTTCTTTTACCTCTTTTTTCTTCTTTCCAGCCATATTCAGTTGGTCTCCTTTCCACGTGACGTAACCGATTATAAAGAAGCAGAATCGGACCGTCGGCTATTCCGGATATGATCCTTAGATAAAAAACACAAGCGGAAGCTATAAAGCCGCCGCCTTGTTGTTATAAACGCACCGCATAAACAACGGTCTGGGGTACGCCAATGAATGCCACTAAATGGATGTCTTGTCAATAGCAGAACAGGGCCTACGGCACAAGGCGAACGGCCCATGGCAAGTTGCGGTTGAGGTTAAGATTCAGTCACCTTCTCAACCTCAGCCTTAGACGCAACCTTCTGTGTATTATTTCTTACCCCTGAGCCGTAAGCCTTTAGCCATGCGCCCATTATTTTTTACCCTGAACCCTTATTTTGCCTTTTCATCCATCAGCTTCAACAGGGGACGAAACAGATCCATCGGAAAGGGAAAAATCGTGGTGGTATTTTTCTCGGCCGACATTTCCCGCATGGTCTGCAGATACCGAAGCTGCAGGGCCATGGGATGCGCCTGGATAATTTCAGCGGCTTCCGCCAGTTTTGCCGCCGCCTGAAATTCACCTTCGGCATTGATCACTTTGGCCCGCCGTTCCCTTTCGGCTTCCGCCTGCTTGGCCATGGCCCGCTGCATCTCCTGGGGAAGGTCGATGTGTTTGAGCTCCACTGTGGCGACTTTGATCCCCCACGGATCGGTATGCGTGTCGAGGATCTCCTGGAGTTCGGCATTTATTTTTTCCCTGGCTGCCAGCAGCTCATCCAACTCCGCCTGGCCGCACACGCTTCGCAAGGTCGTCTGTGCCAGCTGGGACATGGCGTATTGATAATTTTCAACCTCTATCACCGCCTTGACCGGATCGACGACCCGAAAATAAATAACGGCATTGACCTTCACGGACACATTGTCGCGGGTAATCACGTCCTGGGGATCCACGTCCATGGCCACCAGACGCAAACTGACCTTGACGATTTTATCAACCACCGGGATCAGGATGATCAGCCCCGGGCCTTTGGCCTTGATCACCCGGCCCAGTCTGAATATGACGCCGCGTTCATATTCATTTAAAATCCGTATGGCCGACGATAAAAACAGCGCAACCAGTATGACAATGGCTATGGTTGTATACATGGCAATCTCCTTTAAGATACGTCTATTGTTTGGATCATTTGAATTTTGGCCATTAAATATTGTTTCGGATTTCGTGCTTCGGACATAGGCTTCAGCCCTTCAGCGGTTCAACCTCTATGATCAGATTCTCCACTTTCACAACCCGCACGCTGACACCGATCCCTATCGGTTCGGCCGAACGCGCTTTCCACAGCTCGCCATGCACCTGAACCTTGCCCTCGGGCTCAAGCCTTTCCTTGACCACACCGGTCTCACCCACCAGACCCTCTGAGCCGGTCCGCGGCCGGGATGTCTGGGACTTGAAAACAAGACCTGCCACCACGACAAAAAAGCCGCACACCAGCGCCAGGGTTGGCAGCATCACGCGCCAGGCTACCCGCAATTCAGGGCTGGCCCCTTCAAACAGCATGATGGAGCCCAGCAGAAATGACAACACACCGGCCACGCTGAGAAGCCCGTAGCTGGTGATCTTCATTTCCATGATGAAAAACACCACCGCCAGCAGGATCAGGAGAAACCCGGCATAGTTGACCGGAAGCGTCTGGAAGGCAAAAAAAGCCAGCACCAGAGAAACCGCGCCGATCACCCCCGGAAATATCGCGCCGGGATGCGACAGTTCGAAATAAATTCCGGCGATGCCGATCATCATCAGGATATAGGCGATATTGGGATCGCTGATGGTTTTCAGGATCTTAGTGCGCAGGCCTTCTTCCAGAACGGTTGTTTTGGCGCCGTCCAGTTTTAAAACACCCTTGCCGGAAATCGTACGGCCGTTAATCTGACGGATGAGGTCGTCCATATCAGTGGCGATCACATCGATAATATTTTCCTTGAGCGCTTCGGTTTCCGTAACCGATACGCTTTCCCGGATGGCTTTTTCGACCCAGGCGGCATTGCGGCCCCGTTTTTCAGCCACGCTTTTTGCGTGCGCCACCATGTCGTTGACGACTTTGTCCGCCATGGTCTTGTCAATTTTTTTGCCGCCGATCCCCACCGGATGGGCCGCACCGATATTGGTCCCCGGCGCCATGGCGGCAATATCGGCCGCCATGGTGATCATGACACCGGCCGAAGCGGCCCTGGCCCCGGCCGGCGCCACATAGACCGCCACCGGTACAAGGCTGCCGAGTATGGCCATTTCAATGTTGCGCATGGATTCCGCCAGCCCTCCGGGCGTATCCAGCTCTATAATAATCAGCGCAGCCTGGTCTTCGGCCGCCTGGAGAATCCCTTTTTTGAGATAATCGGCCGTGCCCGGACTGATGGCGCTGGACACACGGATGACATAAACTTCCGGTTGTCGGGTAAAACCCGTTTCCGGACCGCCCAGCAGCACCAGGGCGACGGCAAACAGCATATATAAAAGTTTAATCGGTTTCATGAGGTTAATATAAACCTTATTTGAATTTTTAACAATCAATTTTCGGAAATCAGAAGTCCGGTTTGCTGAAACAGCAGCACTATTGAATCGCAAATCAGTCTTCGCTAAAGCTACGACCCGACAGGTCAGGCTTCGCTAAAGCTACGATTCGACAGGGGCGCGAAGGACGCAAAGGGGTTTGATAATTTTCCGATTGTTGATCTATGATTGATGATTTTCGATTTAAGGGCGTTTCCAATCGTCAATCACCAATCGCCAATCATCAATGACTTGCCACCGCCTACTTGTCAATCGTCAATCCCCCGTCCCTTCCAGTTCCCGCATCAGCTTCTGGACATCCTCCCAGACGTCCCGTTTCCGTTCCGGGTTCCGCAGCAAAAAGGCAGGGTGGTAGGTCGGCAGCACCCTGACGCCGCGGTAAGGATAAAACGATCCACGCAGTTTGGAAATGGGAATATTTGTCGCCAGCAGGGTTTGCGCGGCAAATGTCCCCAGGGCACAGATAAGCTTGGGTTTAATGGCAGCGATCTGACGCTCCAAAAAAGGCGAGCAGGCTGCGATTTCATCCGGCGCCGGATTTCGGTTGCCGGGCGGTCGGCATTTGACGATGTTACAGATATAAACGTCTTTACGGCTGAGCTTCATGGCCTGGATGATCTTTGTCAGGAGTTGCCCGGCGGCGCCGACAAAGGGCTCCCCCTGCTGATCCTCCTCATGGCCCGGTCCTTCGCCGACAAATACCAGCCTTGCCTGGGGATGTCCGGAACCGAACACAATATGGCTGCGGCCGGCCGCCAGCCCGCAGCGTCGGCAATCGCCCAGGTCCGTGCGGATCTCCGCGAGGGTTTCCCCACTCCCGGCGGAGGGATTTCCCCATGCAGCAATGGCGGCCAGGCATTGCGGGGAGGGGTCAAAACCGCGGCAACCGCTCCGGGCCATAAACCGCAGGGTATGGCCGATTTCCGTCACAACGGTGTTCAGATCTTCTCTGTTCGGTCCTATTTCTACAGTCATTTTTTCCCGTGTAATCGTTCCACAGTAAATACTACACGCCCTCCAAAAGAGGGTAATTTTATTTTAATTTCACCGCAAAGGCGCAAGGCTCGCAAAGGTTATTTTTCTGTTGCTTTTCGCTGAGAGGTCGAAAAGCAACAGATTATTCTTTTCTCTGCGGCCTCTGCGTCTCGAGCGAAGCGGGCGGTGAAAGGATTTAGTTGGCCGGTGCCTGCCGGATTATCAGGAAAACCGCTCCTTGACCCGGTCCAGCAGAATCCGGGCAACCGATTCCTTTTCCATGGTGTCAAGGGATTCAACACGGCCGTCTTTAAAAAACAGGGTGACCTGGTTGGTATCGGACCCGAATCCGGAATGGGAATGTCCCACCAGATTGGCCACGATGATATCACAATTTTTTTCGATGAGTTTTTTTTCGGCATTCTTTTTTAAGTCTTCGGTTTCAGCCGCAAAGCCGACCAGGACCTGCTTCTTTTTCATCCGACCCAGGGCGCGGAGAATGTCCTGGTTTTTGGTCAGGGTCAGGCGCAGTTCATCTTTGTCTTTTTTAATCTTGTTTGCCGCTATCTCAATGGGGCGGTAGTCGGAAACAGCCGCCGCCTTGATGATGACGTCCATGCGGTCCGCATACTCAAAAACGGCCGATGCCATTTCCCCGGCCGAACGGACCCGGACCGTCGCCATATTGAGCGGATCCGGCAAATGGGACGGACCGCTGACAAGAGTTACTTCAGCCCCGCGCTGTTCGGCGGCCCTGGCAATGGCGTATCCCATTTTTCCCGAAGACGGGTTGCCGATAAACCTTACCGGGTCCATGGCTTCGTATGTCGGCCCGGCGGTTACCAGGACCCGCTTCCCCTGAAAATCCTTGGGCGTCAGGCCGCTGATCAGCCGGTCGAGAATCAGTGCCGGGTCCGGCAGGCGTCCGGGACCGGTGGTGCCGCAGGCCAGATGGCCGCTGGCCGGCGCCATAACGGTATATCCCATCTCTCTGAGCCGTTCCAGATTCAGCTGAACCGGCCTGCTATCGAACATATGCGTGTTCATGGCTGGACAGACAAAGACCGGCGCCGTCACCGCCAGCAGCAGGGTGCTGAGGGCGTCATCGGCGATGCCGTTGGCAAGCTTGGCGATAATATTGGCGGTTGCCGGCGCAATGATGACGGCATCCGCCTCCCGGGCCCAGTCGATATGCCGGATGGAAGCGTCCCCGTCGTCTTCGAAAAGGCCGGTGCAGACGGGTTGACCGGACAAGGCTTTAAATGTCATCGGCCCCACAAACCATTGGGCGTTCCGGGTCATCACCACCCGCACGGTTGCGCCCGCCCCGGTGAGCAGTCGCAGCAGTTCAACGCTTTTATAAGCCGCAATCCCCCCGGAAACACCCAGAATAATCGTTTTATTTTGAATCACGGTCTGCTCCTATTTCAACAGGCCGCTGCCGGCGCCGTGCGCCGCCCCGGAACCGGTTTCCATCGTGGTGGGAGAAACCCATATTTCCGTATAGGTAGTGAAATCTCCCTCCGTAATATTGATCGCGCACCAGCGGTTTTCCTTGTTGAACAGCATGAGGGTCCGACGGGATTTGAAATAGCTGATGAGCTTCCAATTGTCTTTGGTCATGTTGTTGTAAAAGAAATTGATGAGGGAGTTGATCTCCACCCTTCCCGTCAACGCCATCACCCCGGCTGAAAATCCCGGCGTCCGGAACACAAAGGAGGCATCCTTGTCGACCTTCAATTCACTCGGCACCAAAACATCACCGAAATCATAGTACAGCGGTACAGGCCCCTTGTCTTTCTTGGCGGAAGGGGCGGATTCCCCCCCTTTGATCTTGGAACCGGCGCAGCCGCCCATGACCAGCACAACAATTGCCACCCCAACCCCTATCAACCACCAGCTTCTCTGCCCTGTTCGTTCCATAACCCATCCTCCTTCTCGAGAGACCCTTGACATACGTCCCGACGACTTAACCTTCGAAATCATAATCAACTACTTGGTAACACACAACATATGAAAAATATCATACACGCTTTTGGGTTTGATTGAAAGTTGTATTTTGGAGTTTTTTTAGTTTTTGCAGATTACGGCGCCGCAGCAGAAGATCAATCCACTTTTCGAACAAAGGTGTAAGATCCCGGGAATGCATTTTCGTTTCCGCTTTAACTTTCTGCTCCACTTCGAGCAGGGCCGCCTTGAGCTCCTGCCGGTGGGGTTCCAGTTTCAGCAGATGCCGATAAATTTCCGCGGATTTCTCAAAATACCCCTGGTCGGCATAAACCTTTGCCATGGTAGCGGTATAAAAGGCGCTATCATTCATCTTTTTTATCCTTTTCAGGCTTTTTAAGTTTAAAAACAACCTCGTCTTTTCCCACCATTCCGAGCTCCTGACGGGCAACACTCTCGATAAATTTAAGGTCGTTCTTCAGCCGGTCGATCTGGCGGTACAGCGAAAGGTTTTCCTGTTCCAGTTGCGCGTTTTTTTGCAGCAGCCGGTCCCGATCCTGTTTGAGCAGACGGAAATCCGCCAATCCGTATTCATTAAATACGATAAAGAGCAGCATTGAAAAGAGAGCCAGTATGGCGAATGACAACAATATTTTATTTCGGGTATTCATCTGACCGTCGGGGCCTAAAGAACATTATTCTTATACAACATCTACTAAGCCGAAGCGTGGAAACATTTGAACCGCAAAGGCGCAAAAAACGCAAAGGGTTCTTGAATTGATGATTTTCGATTTAAGTTTTTTTTCAATCGTCAATCGTCAATCATCAATCGCCAATCACCAATGACTTGCCCCTGCCCCCTACCCCTTTTTGCCGGCCCTTTTTCCCATCATAGACAACACCGTTTCAAACTCCGGGATTCTTGTCAGATAAGAAAAAACACCGTAACTGACCAGGCCGGCGCCGATGGTGATCAGCAGGCCCAACAACAGACGCGTGGTGCTGCCCCCCTCGGCCGGAATGGCAGCCAGGGCCACCCCCCAGACCGTCAAGCCCATGGCGGTAGAGCAAACAGCGGTCTTGATTATCGAAAGCCGGACGCCTTGCCACCCCAGGCTGCCCAGCCGACCCCGCAAGGCTTTCAGCAAGAGCGCCAAATTTACCATGGAAGCCAGGGATGTCGCCAGGGCCAGGCCGCCATGCCGAAGCCACTGCATTAAAATAACACTCAAGACAATATTGGCAACAACGGAAATCGCCGCCATGCGAACCGGCGTTTTGGTGTCCTGGAGGGCATAAAAGGTCGAAACCACAATTCTGACGGCGGAAAACGCCCACAGGCCCACCGCATAATACAAAAGGGCGACCGCCGTCAACCGGACGGTTTCCGCGTCAAACGCCCCGCGCTGGAACAGCAACGCAACAATGGGCTCCCGCAAGACGATCAGGCCGACCATGGCGGGAATCGTGATATAGGAGACCAGGTTCACGGCATAACCAAAGGTGTTTCGCAGCGCCTCGAATTCCCGGGCGGCCGCCTGGCGCGAAAGGCTGGGTAAAACAGCCGTGGCTGTGGCAATGGCAAAAATACCCAGGGGAAATTCAACCAGCCGGTCGGCATAGTACAGATAGGAAACGCTCCCCTCCGGCAGTAGTGAGGCCAGCAGGGTGCCGACCAGGATATTGATCTGGTAGACCGCAGCGCCGAAAACGGTGGGGAGCATCAACACACCGACCTGTTTGAGTCCGGGATGATACATGCCGGCCTTCTGCCAGAAACGGAGACCTTTGCGTATTAGAAATGGAATCTGCAGCAGCAGCTGCAGGGCGCCGCCGATGAGCACCCCCACGGCCAGTCCGATGATCGGCTCATCCAGATGGGGTGAAATCAGAAAGACCGACCCGATCATGGCGATGTTTAAAAAAACCGGCGCCAGCGCCGGCGCGGCAAAGTGACCCAGTACATTCAGAATCCCCATACATAGCGCCACCAGCCCGATGAAAAAAATATAAGGGAACATGATCCGGGTCAGGGTCACTGTCAGGGCCAGCTTCTCAGGCGAATCCGCAAACCCGACACCGACGATGCGAACGATCAGCGGGGACAGCAGTATGCCCAAAACGGCAACCACGGCCAGCAATACGGATATCATTCGCAGCGCCGCCCGCGCCATCAGAAAGGCATCTTCTTTTCCATTGCGGGTGAGATGGTCCGTAAAAACCGGAATGAAAGCGATGCTTAAAGACCCCTCTGCCAGGAGGCGCCGGAGCAGATTGGGAATGCGGAAGGCCACAAAAAAAGCATCGGACGCAAATCCGGCGCCGAAAAACCAGGCCATTACCACATCCCGGATAAAACCGAAAATCCGGCTTAATAATGTGGCGGCCCCGACAACACCGGCTGCTTTGGTTACACGGATATTTTCAGACATAAAAACTACTTGACATCAAAACCGTAATAATTTATTTAAAATAACTTTGAGGAAAATCGCATATTAACACATAAGGAGAGCACCATTGGCAAATCATAAATCCGAAATCAAACGTGCGCGTCAGAATGCCAAGCAGCACGATTGCAACAAGGCGGTCAAGACCGGCGTTAAGAACATTATCAAGGCAACACGCCAGTCCATTGCCGAAAGACCTAAAGCAGAAGCCGTCAAAGAACTGAACACTGCAAAATCGAAGATTGACAAAGCGTCTAAAAAAGGGGTTATTCACAAAAACACGGCCGCCCGTAAAATTTCCCGTCTTGCCAGACGCGTCAACCGCATAGCGACCAGTTAAAAATCCTCGGTCAATCGATAATAAATGTTTTCAGACAGCCGTTTGGACAGCGCTGATACGGCCGTGCGTTTGTTGACGTTCGTTATCTGGTCGTCGGAATCAACGCGATAGCTTTCACTATCGGCGAGTCCTTCCACAACCCACACAACCCTGCCGCTTCGATCGGTCAGCTTTAAATCAACGGAAACGGTTACCCGTCTTTCCGGCGAACTGTACTGCCCGCTGCGGGATATGGTTTCCACCCGTAAGGACTTGACCGTTCCGGAAAGGACGGCATCGGCCTCGTCCAGGTTCGCGTTCCGCTTGTAGCGGATAAATTCATACCTGAGATCACCGGTAAGGGTGTTTCCCAAACCGGTCTCGGCCGTCCGGTTGTCCAAGACAGAGATGAAAACCCGCCCAATTCCGGCAGGAAGGCTCCCGCTGCCCGAAAATCGATAGCCGCAGGCTGAAAGCAGCACGACGGCAGCCACCAGAGCACCCCATATCCAGTTCCTTAGGCTGAAGGCTGAAGGCTGAAGACTGAAGACCAAAGGATGGAGACCGAAGGCTGAAGACCGAAGGCTGAAGGTTAAGGTTGCCGCCGTGTACGGACCGCGCAATACCGATTGTCCCTGCGCCTGCTTTTCCGTCATTTCATTCATCACTCGTCATTTCTCCGGACAAAATCCCCTCTGTTGCGCCGGGACGATAAAACTTTTGAACCGCAGCCGGCCACGCTTTCCCGATCGTTGATATATGATTGATGATTTTCGATCTAAGGGTTTTTTTCAATCGTCCATCGCCAATCATCAATCGCTTTCCCCCTGCCCTTGCGCCGTGCGCCTTTAGCCTTTCGCCGTTACTTATATTACAATATTCACCAGTTTCTTTTGCACCACAATCACTTTTTTGACAGGGGCGTCCCCGATGAACTTCTGAACACGCTCATCCGCCAGCGCCATGGTTTGAATGATTTTTTCATCGGTATCTGCGCTCACCTGAAAACGGGAGCGGAGTTTTCCATTCACCTGAACCACGATGATCAACTCGTCCTTTTCCAGCGCATCCTGCCGATAAAGCGGCCATCTCGCCGAAAAAACACTGGTCGTATGGCCCAGGGCCGCCCAGATTTCCTCGCTAAAATGGGGAACAATCGGTGACAGCAACAATACGGTCGCTTCCATGGCGAACCGCATGACGCTTTCTTTTTCCGGGAGACTGCACCCCTCGTCGATGGTGTACATGGTATTGACCAGCTCCATGACAGCGCTGATGGCCGTGTTGAAATGAAACCGGTCTTCTATGTCGCCGGTGACCCTGCGGATGGCTTCATGGGTTTTTTTATACACCCCCTTCACGGGTTCTTCCAATTCATCCGGATTGCCGCTAAACGCGGTCCGATCCTTAACGCTGTCCATCCAGGTGAAAGCCAGGCGCCAGACCCGGTTTAAAAATCGATACCCGCCGTCCACTCCCTGTTCGCTCCATTCCAGATCCCTTTCCGGGGGCGCGGCAAAGAGGCAGAAGAGCCGGGTGGTGTCCGCACCGTATCTGTCCAGCAGCTGGTTGGGATCGATGACATTTTTTTTGGACTTGGACATCTTTTCAACACGGCCCTCGACAACGGATTTGCCGCATTTGCTGCAGCGGCGCTCATTATCGTTGCCGGAAACCTCGCCGGAAAAGAGAAAACCGTGCTCCGGGCAGGACAGGGTTTCCTTGCAAACCATCCCCTGGGTCAACAGCCGGGTAAACGGTTCCTTGACCCCTATCAACCCGAAATCGTGCAGCACCCGGGTATAGTAGCGGGAATAAAGCAGGTGCAGAATGGCATGTTCAACCCCCCCGATATACTGATCCACCGGCATCCAGTAATCCACCGCGCTTTTGGAAAACATCCCCCGCTCATGGTGCGGACTGCAATAGCGTTCAAAATACCAGGATGACTCCACAAACGTATCCATGGTGTCGGTTTCCCGTTTCGCATCGCTGCGGCCGCATTTCGGGCAGGCCGTTTTCTGAAAGTGTTCCAGAACCGGCAGGGGCGAGCGCCCGCCTTCCAGCAGGCTGACGGTTTCAGGCAGGACCACCGGGAGTTCGTCCTCCGGAACCGGCACAATGCCGCAATCCCGGCAATGCACGATGGGAATCGGTGCGCCCCAATAGCGCTGCCGGGAAATCCCCCAGTCTTTTAATCTGAAACTGACGGTTTTCTTACCCAGACCGTTGGCTTCAAGGTGGGCTGCAATTTCATCAAGTGTCTGGACGTTTTTCATGCCGTCAAAGCGGCCGGAATTCACCATGGTTCCCTCCCCGGCATAGGCTGCGGCCATGGCGGCCGGATCAAGATCACTGTCCGGCGGCGCTACCACGACAATGATGTCGAGGCCGTACTTTTTAGCAAAATCAAAGTCGCGCTGATCGTGGGCCGGCACCGACATGACCGCGCCGGTGCCGTATTCCATCAGGGCGAAATTGGCGGTATAAATCGGCATCCGGCGCCCGCTGAGGGGATTGATGCAGTAAGCACCGGTAAACACGCCTTCCTTTTCGTAGGTTTCCACCGCCTTGCTGGACCGATCCGACAGGGCCATCCGTTCGACAAAGCTGTTGACCGCCGCTTCCTGGGCAGTCCCTTTGGCCAACTGGGTCACCAGGGGGTGCTCCGGCGCCAGACACATGAAGGTCGCGCCGAACACCGTATCCTGGCGGGTGGTAAAAACAGAGATCGTCCGCTCCGCGTCCGCCGGGGGATTTTCAATGGAAAAACGAATCTCGGCGCCATGGCTCTTTCCGATCCAGTTTTTCTGCATGGCAATGACTTTATCGGGCCAGCCGGGCAGTTTGTCGCAATAGACCAGCAGATCATCGGCATAGTCCGTAATCCGGAAAAACCACTGCCAGAGTTTTTTCTGACGAACCGCACGGCCGCAGCGCCAGCACATCCCCGCTTCGACCTGCTCGTTGGCAAGCACTGTCTGGCAGGGTTCGCACCAGTTTACAAAGGACTCCTTGCGATAGGCCATTCCCTTTTCAAACATCTTCAGGAAAAGCCACTGCTCCCAGCGGTAGTACGCGGGCTTGCAGGTTGCGATTTCCCGGTCCCAGTCGTAGCTGAACCCCATCCGCTTGAGCTGCGCCCGCATGGTATCAATATTTTCATAGGTCCATCTGGCCGGATGGGTATTGTTGGCGATGGCCGCGTTTTCCGCGGGCATCCCGAAAGCGTCCCAGCCCATGGGGTGCAGCACATTAAACCCCCGCATATGCTTGTAGCGCGCCACCACATCCCCGATGGTATAGTTTCGCACATGCCCCATGTGAATCTTGCCGGATGGATACGGAAACATTTCAAGCAGATAAAATTTTTCCCGGTCCGGATCTTCCGTGACCCGGAACAGCCCGGTTTTTTCCCAGTGAGATTGCCATTTAGATTCAACCCGTTTCGGGTCGTACTTTTGATCCATTCCTGATGTCCTCCAGAATCGTTCCCCAATCACTTCTATAGCGGAACTTATTTATTTGTCACAATACCATGCAAATATCAAGATATTACAGCAAAAATCATTTGACTTGTATAGACCGATTTCATATTTAAGGTGCAGGTAAAACATAATAGTAAAGAATCCTGACCCAGAGGACCAGGTTTTTCAGGACTAAATATAGGAAACCTAACTTTATGAGCTATAAAATACTGATCAATGCCGTTGATCCTGAAGAATGCAGAATTGCCAGCGTGAAAGACAGCAAGCTGGATCAATTTCATATTGAAAGCGCTGCCAAAGAAATCATCCACGGCAATATATATAAGGGAATCATATCCCGCGCGGAGCCCAGCCTCCAGGCCGCGTTTGTCGACTATGGCACCGACCGGCACGGTTTTTTACAGCTGCACGAAATTCACAGTGATTATTTCCAGGACATCCAGTCCGGTGATCGATCGATTCAAAAAATCGTGAAACGCGGCCAGGAACTGCTGGTACAGGTTACAAAAGATCCGGTCATGAAAAAAGGGGCGATGCTGACCACGTTCATATCGCTGCCGGGCCGGTTCGTGGTCTTGATGCCGGGCAGCAAAACCCGGGGAATCTCCCGTAAAATCGAAGACGAACCCGAACGCAGCCGGATCAAGGAGATGATCGATAATTTAAAAGTACCGGAAGGATTCGGTGTTATCGTCCGAACGGCCGGGTCGGACTGCACCAAATCGCTTTTGACAAAGGATCTGAACTATCTCCTGCGGCTTTGGAAGGACATCAAAAAAAAAGGAATCGATGAGAAGGCGCCTGCGCTTCTCTACAAAGAAAGAAACCTTTCCCTGCGATCCATTCGGGACTACTTTCACCCCGACGTCACCGAAATTCTTATCGACGATCCCTTTATTTATCAGGAGGTCAGGGACTTTGTTAAACTCATATCCCCCAAACACACCCAGATCGTCAAACTGTATAAAGGGGACAAACCGATTTTCACCAAGCACCAGTTGGAAGATCAGATCGCATCTATTTTTGAAAGCCGGGTTCAGTTAAAATCGGGCGGTTCCATCGTCATTCAGCAAACCGAAGCGCTGGTTTCCGTTGATGTCAATTCCGGCAAATCCACCCATCAAAAAAGCATCGAACAGACCGCTTATCAGACAAATCTCGAAGCCGCCGAAGAAATCGCCCGGCAATTACGGTTAAGAGACTGGGGCGGCCTGATCGTACTGGACTTTATTGACATGAGAGATTCCAAACACAAGGCGGAGGTCGAGCGCACTTTTAAAAACCATTTAAAAGCCGACAAGGCCCGCACGAAGGTCGGCAAGATCTCCAAATTCGGGCTTCTGGAGATGTCCCGGCAGCGCATCCGGCCGTCCATTGAATTCGGCAGCCTGGAATCCTGCCAATACTGTCTCGGCAAGGGGATGACACCTTCCATCGAAGCATTGAGCCTGAACTTTTTGCGCAAACTGCGCATGGAAACACTCAAGGATGATATTTCCAGCGTCAAAGGAATTGTACCGACGGCTGTCGCCGGCTACCTGTTGAATAAGAAAAGGAAGGAAATACTGGACCTGGAAATCCGGCGGGACTTAAGCATCACCATAGAGGCCGACAGCGCGTTGATCCCGGGAAACAGCGAAATCATCTGTCAAAAATAAAAGATCATTTTCAAATTAGTTGATGATCTTGATAGGATTCAAGTGAAATGAAAATAAGCACTTGAGCCCTTGAGCCCTTGAATCCTTGGCCCCTTTCTCCCAAATAATTGGGAGAAGAACCAAATTACCTGCGAGGGACTGCCATGAAAAACATCGACCGGCTCGACAAGCTTATCGGCGTGGTGGTGGTGGGCATCATCTTAATAGCGGTACTCATCATCGGCATCCGGTTATGGCGCCAGAACAAAGAAGTCCCCGTCGCCGGAAAGGCGGCCGCACCGGCAGTGGTGGCGCCGCAGCCGCCCGCGGTTCTGGATTATGCCCGGATCGATAAGGATGCCGAACTCAAAGCGCTGATGCAGCAGCGCAAGGATGTATACGGCATCGACAAAGGACTGGATATGATTGCAAAGCCGGAGGAGTCCATCAAGGTCGGCGAATCAACCGTCTCCATGCAGGAAATTATAGACAAGATCAAACTTGAACAGGGCAAAATCGTTGAAAAAGAAATCGCCCCCCCCCGGCCGACCGGGGGCGCGAAAGCGTCCGCCGCAACACAAGAGTTTTATGGAATTTATATTGTTCTGCCGGGCGACAATATCTGGAACATTCACTTTCAGTTTTTAAAAGACTACTTCGACCACAGGGGGATCGCCTTGTCGCCGCTGGCCGATGAGCCGGACCGCAAAGGCATCAGTTCCGGCGTTGGAAAATTGCTGAAATTTTCTGAAAACATGGTTTATATTTACAATCTCCGGGAAAGCAAAATTGATGCGAATTTAAACCTGATCCATCCGCTGAGCAAAATCGTTGTTTTTAAAATGAGGCAGGTGTTCACGCTGCTGGACGGGATCGATTACGATCGCGTCAACCGGATTCAATTCGACGGGGATACACTCTGGATTCCGGCCAACCAGTAAATAAATTGAAGAATTATTTGACGTTCGCCGTCATTTAAAGTATATCAGCCCCATTTTCAAACGCGTTTTTGGAACGCGACATTAAATAGCGGCAAATTTTATAACGATTTAATTTAAATAAAGGACAGGAGGTTATATTTTGACAGGTATCGCATATGCATTGGGTCAAGGTGCTGCCGGTGGTCAGGGCGGCGGATTTTCAGCTTTCTTACCGCTGATTCTGATGTTCGCCATATTTTATTTTCTGCTGATTCGACCCCAGCAGAAAAAGACCAAACAGCACCGCGAAATGATCAGCAGCCTTAAAAAGGGAGACCGTATTATTACCAGCGGCGGCATCCATGGCCGCATCACCGGAAGCAGCGACACGACCTTGACAGTGGAAATAGCCGAAAAGGTCCGCGTAAAAGTGAATCGCGCCAATGTGATGGCACTGACCCAGACGACTGCGCCGCCGGCAGCCCCCAAAGACGACAAGGCCGAGTCGGAAAAGGCGAAATAACGTCTGAAGCCCCATAGAACCGGTCTGATTGTTTCTAACCATCAGCCTGTTGCTTTCTCCGGGGCTTTTATATATCAGAAAGGAACTGATCATTGAAAAAGATCTCGTGGAGAATGGTATTTGTTCTCATCATAACCGTCGTTGCCATTGTCTATATCCTGCCGACATTCCAACCGGCGCTGTGGCCATATAAAAAAATCAACCTGGGCCTGGACCTGCAGGGCGGCATGCACCTGGTTTTAGAAGTGGATACCATCAAAGCGGTGGAAAGCACTGTTGAGCGTATCGCACAGGAGCTGCGGACCAGCCTGCGGGATGAGCGGATCCGCTACACAGCCATAGACCGTGTCGGCGGCACGACTATCTCGGCCAAAATCAACGGGCAGGAAAATATCGAAAAATTTGAGAAGCTGCTGGACAAGGATTTTAAAGACCTCCGCATTCTTTCAAAAATGGTCCGGGACGACGTCCTTGACATCGCCATGGATCTGCCCGAAAAAGAAAGCGATGGGATCCGGCTCCTGGCGGCCGAACAGGCCCTTGAGACCATCCGCAACCGCATCGATCAATTCGGCGTTAACGAACCCGATATCCGCAACCAGGGGGAAAATCGGATTCTGATCCAGCTCCCGGGCATCACGGACACCCAGCGGGCCAAGGCGCTGATCGGGAAAACCGCCCTGCTCGAATTCAAACTGCTGGATGAAGGCCACGATGTCGAGGCCGCGCTAAAAGGGGATATTCCTGCGGGGAGCGAGCTGCTCTATCAAATTACAATTGACACCGAAACCCTGCGGGAGATTAAAACGCCCTACCTGATAAAAAAACGAACCCTCCTGACCGGCGCCTATCTGACCGACGCCAAGGTCCAGATCGACTCCCAGTTCAATGAACCTTATGTTTCCATAGACTTCGACAAAAAAGGCGCTCGGATTTTTGAGAGAATCACCGAAGAAAATGTGAAAAAGCGCTTGGCCATCATATTAGACAACAAGGTATATTCCGCTCCGGTCATTCAGGAAAAAATCAGCGGCGGCGCCGCCCGGATTACCGGCAACTTTACGGCCGAAACCGCCCGTGACCTGGCCATCGTCTTGAGAGCGGGCGCATTGCCGGCCCCGGTTAACATCATTGAAGAGAGGACCGTGGGACCGTCACTGGGAACCGATTCCATCCGCAAAGGATTGATTGCCATGCTCATCGGCGGCCTGGTCGTCGTCCTTTTCATGGCGATCTACTACAAGGGCGCCGGCCTGATCGCCGATTTCGCGCTGCTGCTCAACCTCGTCCTGGTTGCCGGCGGCCTGGCCGCCTTTCAGGCGACCCTGACCCTGCCGGGCATTGCGGGCATCATCCTGACCATCGGCATGGCCGTGGATGCCAATGTGCTCATATTTGAACGCATCCGCGAAGAACTCGCCCTCGGTAAAACGCCGCGGGCATCGGTGGATGCGGGATTTAACCGGGCTGCCTTGACGATCCTGGACGCCAACATCACCACCCTGATCGCAGCCCTGGTGCTGTTTCAGTTCGGCACCGGTCCGATCAAAGGATTTGCCGTGACCCTCAGTTTGGGTGTGGTTTCAAGCGTCTTTACGGCCCTGGTCGTGTCCCGGCTGATATTTGACCATTTACTGATGAATCGAAAGATAAAGCAGTTAAGCATCTAAACATTTCCCAAGCGCTTTCATGTTTGCGCGAACATTCATTAAGGATTGATTTCATGCAGTTTATTAAATCCGATATCAATATCGACTTTGTCGGCAAAAGAAAATTTGCCTACGGCCTGTCACTGGCCCTGATACTGATCAGTATCGCCTCTCTGCTGCTGCACGGCGGGCCCAAATACGGCATTGATTTTGCCGGCGGTACGGTCATTCAGGTAAAATTTCAAGCGCCGGCCAGCACCAAAAACATCAAGTCCGGCCTGGATACCCTTGCCATCGACAACGTTTCCGTCCAGCATTTCGGGGACAAAAAAGACAATGAATATCTGATCCGCACCGATCTGTCGGTGGCAGCCGCCGAAGGATTTTCCGATAAAATTCAGAAATCTCTGGCAGACGCCACCGGCGGCGCCGCTGAAATCCGCCGCATGGAAATGGTAGGGCCCCAGGTTGGTAAAGACCTGCGCCAGAAAGCGCTCTTTGCGATATTTTACGCCCTGTTGTTTATTGCGATATACATCTCCGGCCGTTTTGAATTCAAATGGATACTCACCGGCCTGATGGCGGTTGCCCTGATGGGTGCTGTTTATTTTCTGTCTCTATTCAAGGTCAGCATCCCGTTTCTCATTCTGGTGGCGCTGGGGGTGACGCTGCTTCTCTTCTGGCTGCTGAATTTAAAATACGCCATGGGCGCCATTGTGGCGCTGATTCATGACGTGATCATTACCGTGGGCATATTTTCCATCACCGGCAAGGAGTTTACCCTGCCGATTATCGCGGCGTTGCTCACCATTATCGGCTATTCCTTAAATGACACCATTATTGTGTTTGACCGTATCCGTGAAAATTTAAGAAAGCTCAGCAAGAGTCCCATGTCGGTCATCATTAACCGCAGCGTCAATGAAACGCTCAGCCGGACCATCCTGACGGCGTTGACCACCCTGTTTGTCGTGATCGCACTGCTCATTTTGGGGGGCGGTATTATTCATGATTTTGCATTTGCCATGACAATCGGCATTGTGGTGGGGACTTACTCTTCGGTATATGTTGCCAGCCCCATACTCATCGCCTGGCAGGAACGCTCCCGGAAAAGATAATCAGTCGATAGCCCAAAATTCTGTTCTATGCGAATAATTTTTTCATGATGCATCATCCCGAAAAAATTCTGCCGTGGTTTGCACTCAAGAGCGTTGCGGGCATTGGAAATCTTCTGATTAAACGGCTGATCGACCGCCTTGATTCACCCGAGCGGGTATTCCAGGCAACTTCGGAAGAGCTGCTGCAGGTGGACGGCATGTCGCCCCGTCTGGTCCGGTCGATCCGGCAGCATCAAACACCCGATTCGGCCCGGCGGGATTTTGATCTGGCGATGGCGAAAGGTTTCGGCATAATCACAATGGCGGACAGCGGCTACCCCCGCCTGCTGCGCGAAATTCCGGACCCGCCCCCATTTCTGTTCGTCTCCGGCAGCCTGCAGGATGATCCCAAACCCCTGGCCGTTGTCGGATCCAGAAATGCCACCCGCTACGGCCTATCCACAACCCGCAAACTGTGCGCCGACCTGGCGTCGTTGGGATTTACCATTGTCAGCGGCATGGCCAAGGGGATTGACACGGCCGCCCATGAAGGCGCGCTGATGGGTGCGGGCAGAACCATTGCGGTTTTGGGAAGCGGTCTTGAAAATATCTACCCGCCGGAGAATCGAAAACTGGCCGGTCGGATTGCCGAAAACGGCGCGGTTGTTTCAGAATTTTCTCCACTGGCGGGACCGGATGCGCATCACTTTCCCGTGCGCAACCGGATCATCAGCGGTATCGCCTACGGCACGGTTATCGTGGAAGCGACACTGAGAAGCGGTTCACTGATAACGGCGCGCCTGGCGGCTGAGCAGGGCAGAGACGTCTTTGCCGTGCCGGGAAGCATCCAGTCTTTTAAAAGCACCGGCACCCATGGATTGATCAAACAGGGGGCGAAACTGGTGGAGCATGCCCAGGACATCGTTGAAGAGCTGCCGCATTTATCAAATCCGCCGGCAGCTTCCGCCAAGATGTCCGCCGAACCGGCCGCTCCGCAATTACCGAAGCTGTCAGCCGAAGAATACGGGGTTTTCAGCGCTCTGGAGCCGTACCCGCTTCACATCGACGACCTGGTGCGCAAGCTTTCCATGAAGCCCGGAAAAGCGGCCGGTATTCTGCTGAAGCTCGAGTTGATGGGCATCGTCCAGCAATTTCCGGGAAAATATTTTTCAAAAGAGGACCTATCGTGACAAAACCACTGGTTGTTGTTGAATCACCGACAAAGGTAAGAACCATAAAAAAGTATCTGGGCAGCGGCTATAACATTGCCGCAACCATCGGACATATCAAGGATCTGCCGTCCAACGAGATGGGTATAGATATCGAAGCCGGATTTAAACCCAAATATGTCAGCATTCCCGGCAAACAAAAAGTCATCTCCGCATTAAAGAAAGCGGCCGGAAACGCTGTCGACATTTATCTGGCGGCGGACCCGGACCGGGAAGGAGAAGCCATTGCCTGGCATACCGCTGAAATCCTGAAGAAGAAAGACCGGCGGTTCCACCGGGTTCTGTTTCATGAACTCACCCCCAATGCCATCAAGGCCGCCATCGCCGCACCCGAAGAGCTGCACCCCCACAAATACGAGGCCCAGCAGGCCCGCCGGATTCTTGACCGGTTGGTGGGATATCAACTGTCTCCCCTGCTGTGGCGCAAAGTTAAAGGCGGACTCAGCGCCGGGCGTGTTCAGTCGGTGTCCGTACGCATCATCTGTGACAGGGAGCGGGCCATTCAGGCCTTTAATCCGGAAGAGTACTGGTCGATTACCGCCCACCTTGAGGGCGACGTGCCGCCCCCCTTTACGGCCAAACTGGTCAAAAAAGGCGATAAAAAAATTCGCATCGGCAATGGACAGGAGGCCGATGCGGTCTTGAAAGAACTGGCGGATCATCAGCTGATTGTAGACAGGGTCTTGAAGAAAACCGTCAAGAGAAATCCCCTGCCGCCGTTTACCACCAGCAAGCTTCAGCAGGAAAGCATTCGAAAGCTCGGATTTACCGCCAAAAAAACCATGGTCATCGCCCAGCAGCTCTATGAAGGCATCGATCTGGGGCCGGGCGAGCCGGTGGGGCTGATCACCTATATGCGCACCGATTCAACCCGGATTGCGGCTGAAGCAGCCCAGGAAGCGCTCAAGCTGATCCGCAAGCGGTTCGGGGCCGAATATGTGATGGATAAACCCAGATTTTTCAAAAACCGCAAAAAAGTCCAGGACGCCCATGAAGCCATCCGGCCCACATCGGTTCTGCATACCCCCGATGATGTTTCCGCCTTTCTTTCCAAGGATCAGATGGCGTTATACCGTCTGATCTGGCAGCGATTTGTCGCCTCCCAGATGAAGGAAGCCCTCATCGATCAGAATTCCGTTTCCATTAAAGCCGGCCCTTACCGCTTTAATGCCAGCGGCTCAACCGTAAAATTTCAAGGATTCATGACCCTGTACCGCTCCGCCGATGATGATATTGAAAATGAAAATAAAAAAGAAACGCTGCCGCCCCTCACGCCCGGTACGATTCTGAAGATAGATAAACTTGAGCCCAAACAGCACTTCACGCTCCCGCCCCCCAGATTTTCCGAGGCCTCCCTGGTCAAGGAGCTTGAGGAAAACGGAATCGGGCGCCCCAGCACCTATGCCGCCATCTTATCCACCATCCGGGAAAAGGGCTACGTGGAACTGCTGAAAGGGTATTTCAGGCCGACGGAACTCGGCTTTATTGTCAACGATCTGCTGGTGGAAAGTTTTCCCGACCTGCTGGACGTGGAGTTTACGGCTAAAATGGAGGAAGACCTCGACCGTGTCGAGTCTGCCAAAGCTGATGCAACAGCGCTTATAGGAAGGTTTTACGAACCTTTTAAAGAAAAAATCGATGCGGCCGCTACGGATATGCTCAGCGTCAAAGGCGTTGGTTTTTCCACGGGACTGGCCTGTCCGCAATGCAGCAAGGCGCTTCATATCAAAGTCGGAAAAAATGGACATTTCCTGGCCTGCAGCGGCTACCCGGATTGCACCTATTCCAGCGACTACACCCGGGATGAAAAAGGGATGATCCAACCCGTCGAAGTTGCCGAAACGGAAGCAACGGACAAGATCTGTGAAAAATGCGGCAAAGCGATGGTGGTGAAACAGGGCAAATTCGGCCGGTTTTTGGCCTGCAGCGGCTACCCGGATTGTAAAAACGCCCAATCCCTGAATGCCAATGGAAACGGCCAGGATACCGGCATCATTTGCCCCCAGGCGGGCTGCGACGGTCACTTGCTGGAAAAGAAATCAAGACGCGGCAAAATCTTTTACGGCTGCAGCCGTTTTCCCGACTGCACCTTTGCGATCTGGGATAAACCGGTTGCGCGTCAATGCCTTACGTGCGGCGCCGGGATGCTGGTTGAGAAATCCAGCAAAAAACAGGGCGACTACTACATCTGCCTGAAAGAAGGCTGCGGGTATAAGCAGAAAAAAAGTGACGAGTAATGGCCAAATGCTGGGAAGCTCTGATTGTTGATTGTTGATTGTTGATTGTTGATTTGTGATATAAGGTTTTCCAATCGCCAATCAACAATCACAAATCATCAATTCCTTACTCCCCCTTTCAGCCCATATGTCTGATTTTTTTCGGCCTGCTAAATAAACCTTGACAAACGCATTAAATTCATTTAATAAAATTTATTCTTAAAACAATTTTGGATATAAAAATGAGAACCGGACCGGCCCTTATCAACCTTATTAGCCTAATTATTCTCCTCGTAGTCGGTGTACTTCCCAACTACGAGGCACAGGGTTGATAATGGCCTAAAACCAAATCTCATCATCACTTAATAAAACCGTTATCAGCCCAAAACTGATAACGGTTTTTTTTTCAGGAGGTTTTAAAAATGAAAAGCGACAGTGTCAAAAAAGGCGTTGAAAGAGCTCCCCATCGTTCCCTTTTCAAAGCGATCGGCTATACCGACGCTGAAATAGAGCGCCCGCTCATCGGCATCGCCAATTCAGCCAATCAGATCATACCGGGCCATTCCCATCTGAATCAAATCGTTGATGCCGTCAAGGCCGGCATTTACATGGCAGGCGGAACACCCATCGAGTTCGGGACCATCGGCATCTGTGACGGCATCGCCATGAATCATGTCGGCATGAAATATGTGCTCGGCAGCCGCGAATTGATTGCCGATTCCATCGAAGTCATGGCAGTGGCGCACGCATTTGACGCCCTGGTACTGGTTCCCAACTGCGACAAGATCGTTCCCGGGATGTTGATGGCGGCCGCCCGGCTGGATCTGCCCAGTATCGTCATCAGCGGCGGCCCCATGCTGGCCGGAACCGAACCCGGGAAGCCCCACGGCAAGAAAATCGATCTGATTACGGTGTTTGAATGCGTCGGCGCCGTTCGTTCCGGCAAAATGACCGAAACGGAGCTGGCTGCTTACGAAGACGCCGCCTGCCCCACCTGCGGGTCCTGCGCCGGAATGTTTACCGCCAACTCCATGAACTGCCTGTCCGAAGCCATCGGCCTGGCCCTGCCCGGCAACGGCACCATCCCGGCGGTCATGTCCGCCCGGCTGCGTTTGGCCAAAGAAGCCGGCATGCGGATTTTGGACCTGTTTAACAGGGGGATCACCCCCTCAAAAATTCTGACGGACAAGGCCTTTAAAAACGCCCTGCGTGTGGACATGGCCCTGGGGTGCTCCACCAATACGGTTTTGCACCTGACGGCGCTGGCCGATGAAGCGCACTTCAGCATGGACCTGAATCTGATCAATGAAGTCAGCCGGGAAACGCCGCACCTCTGTTCCATGAGCCCGGGCGGCCGGCACCATCTGGAGGATTTAAACCGGGCCGGCGGCGTACCCGCCGTCATCAAGGTGCTTTCCGAAAGCGGCCTGATCCACACGGACTGTTTGACCGTGACCGGCGCCAGTGTTGCCGAAAACATTCAAAACGTTAAAGTGCTGGATGCCGACGTTATTCATTCGCTGGACAATCCCTACCATGCCGAAGGCGGCCTGGCGATTCTTTTCGGCAACCTGGCGCCCCAGGGGTGCGTGGTGAAGCAATCCGCGGTATTGCCGGAAATGCTGCGGCATGAAGGCCCGGCGCGTGTGTTTGATTCTGAGGAGGCGGTCAGCCAGGCCATCATGGGCGGTAAAATTAAAAAAGGAGATGTACTGGTGGTCCGGTATGAAGGACCGATGGGCGGGCCGGGAATGCAGGAAATGCTGAGCCCCACGGCAGCCATTGCCGGCATGGGGATGGATGCCCATGTGGCCCTGATTACCGACGGTCGTTTTTCCGGCGGCTCCCGCGGCGCTTCCATCGGCCACATATCACCGGAAGCCATGCAGGGCGGCCCCATCGCCATCGTCCAAGAGGGGGACCGGATAGCCATCGACATTCCTGCAAAAACAATAACCCTGAAACTATCCGACCAGGAAATAAAGGACCGACTGGCCGCCTGGTCGCCGCCGGAACCCAAAATCACCCACGGATATATGGCCCGATATGCCCGGATGGTTTCGTCCGGCAGCAAGGGGGCGGTGTTGAAATAGCGGGAACCGGGGGTCAGAGAAGTAGGCAGTAAGCAGTAGGCAGTAGGCAGTTAGCAGTTGGCAGTCGGCAAGGACAAGCAACTTTTGACCGTCAGCCGATATGCCTGGAAGCTCAACCATGAGTTATGGATCGTTTAATTTACGAGTCACATTAACAATAAGGAACAGATTATGAAATTAACAGGTGCACAGATTTTACTGAAAACACTGAAGGACGAAGGGGTTGACACCATCTTCGGTTATCCCGGCGGTTGTGTTATTGATATTTACGACGAACTGTTGAGAAGCGATTTGCGGCACATTTTTGTCCGCCATGAGCAGGGGGCCATTCATGCCGCCGACGGATACGCCCGCGCCAGCGGCCGGGTCGGTGTCTGCCTGGTGACATCCGGCCCCGGCGCCACCAATACCATCACCGGTATCGCCAACGCCTTCATGGACTCCATTCCGGTCGTTATCATCACCGGTCAGGTTCCTTCCCATCTTATCGGAAACGACGCCTTTCAGGAGGTGGACATCGTCGGCATCACTCGTCCCTGCACCAAGCACAATTATCTGGTCAATTCAACCGAAGAGCTGGCGCAAACCATCAAAGAAGCTTTTTTTATTGCCAGCTCCGGACGACCCGGACCGGTTTTAGTCGATATTCCCAAAAACGTCGTCCAGAACACCATTGAATATAAAGCGCCCAAAACGGTAAAGCTGCGTTCCTACAACCCCACCTACAATCCCAACATGAAACAGCTGCATAAGGTGGTGGAGCTGATACGGGAAGCCAAACGGCCCATTATTTTTGCCGGCGGCGGCGTCCTTCTCTCCAAGGCCGCCCGGGAGCTGACGGAACTGGCGCGAAAAACCCAGATCCCGGTGACGACCTCCCTGATGGGCATGGGCGCCTTCCCGGGTTCGGATCCTTTGTGCATGGGAATGATCGGCATGCATGGAACCTACCGGGCCAACACCTCCTCCGGCAAATGTGACCTGATGATTGCCGTGGGCGTCCGGTTTGACGACCGCGTTACGGGCAAAACCGATACGTTTACGCCCCATGCCAAGATTGTCCATATCGACATCGACCCGACATCCATCCGTAAAAACATACCGGTTGCCGTCCCGGTTGTGGGAGACTGTAAGATCACCCTGACCCATCTGAACAAACTCCTGGATGAAACGGATCTGAGTGATGTTCAAAAAAAACGAAAAATCTGGCTGGATCAGATTGAAGATTGGAAAAAGACCCAGCCCTTTGCCTATCAGCAGGGCGCTGTCATCAAACCCCAATACGTGGTTGAAAAACTGTATGAACTGACCCGGGGCGATGCGATTATTTCCACCGAAGTCGGCCAGAACCAGATGTGGGCCGCGCAATACTATCATTTCGACAACCCCCAGCACCTTCTCACATCCGGCGGGCTCGGCGCCATGGGCTTCGGACTCCCTGCCGCCATCGGCGCCCAAATCGCCTTTCCGGACAAACTGGTGGTCGATATTGCCGGAGACGCCAGCATCCAGATGAACATCCAGGAGATGGCAACGGCCGTTCAGTACTGCCTGCCGGTTAAAATCGTTATTCTAAACAATGGATTTCTCGGCATGGTGAGACAGTGGCAGGAATTTTTCTACGAAAAACGCTACGCCTGCACCCTTGTGGAGCATGCCCCTGATTTTGTGAAACTGGCCGAGGCTTATGGCGCCGTCGGCTTAAGGGCCCAAAAACCGGAAGAGGTTGAAGCGGTTCTCAGGGAAGGTCTTTTTTCACCTAAAACCGTTATCATGGATTTTGTCATTGAAAGAGAAGAGTGCGTCTATCCGATGGTACCCGCCGGTGCGCCGATTACGGAAATGCTGCTGGTGTGAAGAGAGATGAGGGACGAGTAACGAAGGACTAATAAGAAAAGGATTATAAAATGACAGCAGAAAAACACGTGCTTTCAATTCTTGTGGACAATCAACCGGGCGTGCTTTCCAGAATCGCAGGACTCTTCAGCGGCCGAGGCTACAATATAGAGAGTCTCTGCGTAGCCGAAACCACGGAGCCTTTGGTGTCCCGGATCACGATAGTCACCAAAGCCAACACCCTGGGAATCGAGCAGATCAATAAGCAGCTCAATAAGCTGATCAATGTCATTAAGGTGCACGAACTCACCGGCACCGCGTATGTTGAAAGGGAAATGGCACTGATTAAAGTAAAAGCCAAACCCGAGAATCGCGCTGAAATTTTAAGGATCGTCGATATATTTCGATGCAAGGTGGTGGATGTGGGGCTGGAGCATTACACCATTGAGATAACCGGCGATGAAGGGAAACTGGCGGCGATAATGAGCCTGCTCAAGCCCATCGGGATAAAGGAAATCGCAAAAACAGGCATCATCGCACTGTACCGCGAACCCAAATAGAATAAGGCTGAAGGTGGATAGGCTGAAGGTTAAAAGGATTGCGACGAGTAACAAGTAAATAGTGACAAGAGACGATTGGGCAGTAGGCAGTAGGAACTGAAGTTAAAATTATCCTTCAGCCTTCAGCCTAATAACCTGATCTTTATATTAACGGATTTGGACTACAAACATATTAACTGAGGAGGATATTTTACATGGCAACTATTGATTTTGGCGGCGTATTGGAAGAAGTCATCACAGCAGAGGAATTCCCCCTGGACCGTGCCCGGGAGGTATTGAAAAATGAAACGGTGGCGGTGCTGGGATATGGCGTCCAGGGTCCCGGGCAGTCTCAGAACCTGAGGGACAACGGCATTAACGTTATTGTGGGACAGCGCGAAAAAAGCAAATCCTGGGACCGTGCCGTGGCAGACGGCTTTGTGCCGGGCAAAACACTTTTTCCCATTGAAGAAGCCGCAAAAAAAGGAACGGTCATCCAAAACCTGCTGTCGGATGCCGGCCAGAAGGCCACCTGGCCGCAGATAAAAAAATGTCTGAATAAAGGGGATGCACTTTACTTTTCCCATGGGTTTTCAATTACGTACAAAGACCAGACCGGCATCATCCCGCCGGATTTTGTCGATGTCATCCTGGTCGCCCCCAAAGGTTCCGGAACCACCCTGCGCACAAACTTTTTGGAAGGCAGCGGTCTTAACTCCAGCTTTGCCATTCACCAGGATTATACCGGAAAGGCCAAGGAACGCACCATCGCCCTGGGGATCGCCATCGGGTCGGGATATCTGTTTCCAACGACATTTGAAAAAGAAGTCTTCAGCGACCTGACCGGAGAACGCGGTGTGTTGATGGGCTGTCTGGCGGGTGTGATGGAAGCCCAATACGGGCTGCTGCGCAAACACGGCCACACCCCCAGTGAAGCGTTTAATGAAACCGTGGAAGAGCTGACCCAGAGCCTGATCCTGCTGGTAGCGGAAAACGGTATGGACTGGATGTACGCAAACTGCAGCGCCACCGCCCAGCGGGGAGCGCTGGACTGGGCGCCGAAATTCCGGGATGCGGTGGCGCCGGTGTTCAATGCGCTCTATGATCGGGTCGCTTCAGGCGCCGAATGCAAACGGGTACTGGAAGTAAACAGCGCGGCCGATTACCGTGAAAAGCTGCAAAAGGAACTGACCACCTTAAGAAATTCCGAAATGTGGCGGGCCGGTGCTGCCGTGCGGGCCCTGCGGCCGGAAAATCGGAAGAAATACTAATGGATTGAACCGCAAAGGCGCAAAGAACGCAAAGGTTTTTGCGCGAATCGGGCAGCCGGCCGAAAGAAAACGGCCGCCTATCGGTTCGCGCAAAGATGACCGTTTTAAAGATATGCTTACGCGCGGTTCTGTGGCGTAACACTGGCCAAACGGTCTGCCCCGCAGGGCAATTGCCTTCTTCCTGATCGTATCACCCGGTCAGGAAGAAAAATAAAACAAACCCTTTGCGCACTTTGCGTCTTCGCGGTTCAGCTTGCTTCTTTTTTAGCTTCGCGCCGGAACGCAAGACCGGCAAATGAATCTCAAACAACTTGGAGAGATAAACGAGATGGAACCGATACTGCTGTACGACACCACCTTAAGAGACGGCACCCAGGGTGAAAACATCAATTTCAGCGCGGAAGAAAAAATCAGGATCGCTCAACGGCTGGATGACCTGGGGATTCATTACATAGAAGGTGGCTGGCCGGGTTCCAATCCCCGGGACAAGCAGTTTTTTAAACTGGCGAAAAAGGCCGAGTTGAAAAACGCCAAATTAACGGCCTTCGGTTCCACCCGAAAACCGGGCATTCACCCGGAAGACGATCAAAACCTGACGGAACTGATCAAAAGCGACACCCCGGCCATCACCATATTCGGTAAAAGCTGGGACCTGCACGTCGAACAGGTCATGTACAATTCGCTGGATGAAAACCTGGCCATGATTAAAGAGACGATCGGTTATTTAAAGCAACAGGACCGTGATGTCATCTACGATGCGGAGCATTTTTTCGACGGGTTTAAAGGCAACCGTGATTACGCCGTAGAAACCGTCTTTGCCGCGCTCAAGGGCGGCGCCGACACCGTTGTATTGTGCGACACCAATGGCGGGACGCTCCCTTTTGAAATAAAAGCGACTATCAATGAAGTCGAAAACGCTTTGCGTGATTATTTCCGTTTAGAACCGAACAGGCCGCTGCCAATCAAAATCGGCATCCACGCCCATAATGACTGCGGGTTGGCGGTGGCCAATTCGATCACTGCGGTACGGGCCGGCGCGGTAATGGTCCAAGGCACCATCAACGGTTACGGCGAAAGGTGCGGCAATGCCGACCTGACGTCGATCATTCCGATTCTTTCCTTAAAAATGAATCGGCCCTGCGTTACACCGGAAAATCTGGTAAAACTGAAAAAAATATCCCGTTTTGTCAGCGAGACCGCCAACATGATCCCCCTGACCACGCGACCGTTTGTCGGCAACAGCGCGTTTGCCCATAAAGGCGGCATTCATGTGAATGCCATCATGAAAATCCCCATGGCATACGAGCACATGACCCCTGAAGACGTCGGAAATGAGCGCCGTGTGCTGATTTCAGACCTTTCCGGTAAAAGCAATATCGAATATAAAGCCAAAGAACTGGGGGTTGAACTCGGCGCCAACGGATTTGACAGCAGCCGCATTGTCTCGGAAATTAAAAAACTGGAACAGCAGGGGTTCCAGTTTGATGTGGCCGATGGGTCGTTTAAGATTCTGGTAGAAAAGTTTACGAAACAGTTCCAACCCCTTTTTGAACTGGAGTCCTTCAGGGTCACCATTGAAAAGGACAAGGACAAACCCTGTTCAGCCCATGCAACCATCAAGATTTCAGTTGAGGGCCAGGAGGAAATCACCGCCGCCGAAGGCAGCGGACCTGTCAGCGCCCTGGACAACGCCCTGCGCAAGGCGCTGGATAAGTTTTACCCCCATCTCGACAGCATGCAACTGGTCGATTTCAAGGTTCGCGTCATCGACGGAAGGGATGGAACCGCTGCCAAGGTCCGGGTGATTATCGCATCCCGGGACCAGGATAACATCTGGAGCACCATCGGCGTATCCGAAGATATCATCGAAGCAAGCTGGCAGGCGCTGGCAGACAGCTTCCATTATAAACTATCGGCCGGGAAAGAACAGCCAAATAGGCTGAAGACCGAAGGCTGAAGATTGAAGGTCAATTGTTTATTGTCCGATGTCCGTGATCCGTGGCGGGTCGGATTGGTTATTTTTGATTGTTGATTGGCGATTGGGAAGCAAGGTCCGCGGTCCGTTGTTCTTGGTTTCTCTGGTTTATTTGGATTGAAACGGACAGCTTTGGCCGGATCGTATGCCGGCCAGGCTCTTTCGGCCGGCTACCCGATACGGCCAAAAATCTTCGCGTCCTTTGCGTCTTGAGGGAGCCAAGCGAACGGGCGGTTAAAGCTCTACGGACAACGGACGACTGACAAGGGACAACAGGCAACGGACATCATAAGGAGCAAATAACATGAGCGACAAAGTAATTATTTTCGACACGACCCTGCGGGACGGCGAGCAATCCCCCGGCGCCAGCATGAACACCGCTGAAAAACTGCGACTGGCCTCCCAGATGGAAAAACTGGGGGTGGATGTGCTGGAAGCCGGTTTTCCGGCTGCATCCGAAGGTGATTTTGATGCGGTCTCATCCATCGCAAATAAAATAAAAGGAATCGAAATAGCCGGTCTGGCGCGCACTTCCAGAGAAGACATCGACCGGGCCTGGCAAGCGATTCGTAACGCAGCCAAACCACGCATCCATACCTTCATCGCCACCTCGGACATCCACATGACATACAAGTTGAAAATGTCCAGGGATGAGGTGGTCAAAAAGGCGGTGGAGTCCGTCAGGTACGCCAAATCCCTCACAGAAAATATTGAATTTTCAGCCGAGGACGGCTCCCGCAGCGACCGGGACTTTCTGTGCAAGGTATTCGAAGCGGCCATTGAAGCCGGCGCCACAACCGTCAACCTGCCGGATACCGTCGGGTATGCCATTCCCCAGGAATTCGAAAGCCTTGTTAAATATGTCATGACCCATACGCCCAACATCCACAAGGCTGTTTTAAGCGTTCACTGCCATAACGATCTCGGCCTGGCTACGGCCAATACCATCGCGGCCATCAATGCCGGCGCCCGGCAGGCCGAAGTCACCATCAACGGCATCGGCGAAAGGGCCGGCAATACCTCTCTGGAAGAAGTGGTCATGGCCCTTCATACCCGGCCGAATTTTCTTCCGGTTACCACCGGCATCCGGACAGACCAGATTTACCACACCAGCCGGCTGGTGAGCATGATCACCGGCATCATCGTGCAGCCCAACAAGGCGATTGTCGGCGCCAATGCGTTTGCCCATGAAGCCGGAATTCATCAGGACGGCGTCTTGAAAAACCCCATGACCTACGAAATCATGAAGCCGGAAACCATCGGACTCAGCAAGAACAAGATGATCCTCGGCAAACATTCCGGTCGCCACGCCCTGCGCGAACACCTCAAAGACCTGGGATACGATCTTTCCGACGAAGAGGTTCAACTGGTTTTTGTAAAATTCAAGGAACTGGCGGACAAGAAAAAACATGTGGTGGATGAAGATCTGGAAGTTATAGTGGCAGAAGGGATTCTGCGAACCGCCGATATCTTTCGGCTGGAATACCTGCATGTCATCAGCGGAACGACGGTTCTGCCAATGGCCAGCGTGAAACTTTTAATCAAAGATCGCTCCGTCAAAGGCGCCGGGTACGGCAACGGCCCCATTGACGCGGTTTACAACACCATCGCAAAACTGACCGATACGGGCTCAGAATTGTTGAGATTTTCGGTCAGCGCCCTCACCGGCGGTACCGATGCAATGGGAGAAGTCACGGTGCGCCTGAGAGAGAATGGCCTGCTGGCACTCGGCAAAGGCGCAGACCCTGATATCATAACCGCCAGTGCCAAGGCCTACATCAACGGTCTGAACCGGCTCGAATACCTCAAGGCGCATCCGGTGGTTGCGGATGAAAGCCTGTAGGGGAAGAACAGGGAAATAGGCTGAAGACCGAAGACCGAAGGCTGAAGGAAGATGAAGGCGGAAAAGGTCCGTCGTCGGTGGTCCGTCTTCCGTGGCCGGATCTTCAATGGACAACAAACAACCGGCAACTGACAGTATAAGTCTGAAAACCATTATTCCCGTCGGTTGCGGCCTTCAGTCTTCAGCCTAAACACCTAATCAGTTACTGCAGCTCAATCACCAGCTTTACCAGTTTATCCACCAGATCGTCCGGAACCCGCGCTTTGATAACGGCACGGGCGACCCGGTTTTTGTCCAGAATGACCACATTGGCCGTATCCTCGGCCAGTCCCCAGGCCTTGCGCAGGCTGGCATCGTAGTCAAACAGGATGACGGTATTATACTTTTTGGCCTTGCGGCCGGCAATGGCCCGAATAGCGAAGTCCGGCTTCCAGGTCGCAGCGCAGTCGGCAATACCGATGCCTTTGTAGGTTTCCTCTTTCAGCCGGCCGTCGTCTTTGGCTTTTTTCAGCGCGTCGGTAAAGTGTTCGTTCAGATCCGATTCGTCCGGATCCACATAGTTCACCACCAGAACTTTGCCGGCCCAGGAATCCATGGTAAACGCCTTGCCGTCCGCATCCGGAAACGACCAGTTTGAAGCCTGCATATCCGCTTTGAGTTCTTCTGACTGGGCCGTCGCACCAAACACCAAAAAAACGGCAGCCAACACGAAAAATATCCTTTTCATGGTCTCCCTCCCTTTATTATGCTTGATAGCTGTTGAGACTGACGATTCCCGTTGTTCTAAGTATTTTTCTTTTATACTGGTCCGTCGGTTATAGCGGTTGTCAAAAAAACGTTCCATTATCCCAAAGGTTGCTTCTACAACCGCTTATACCGCAATTCATTGTTTCGGAACTTTATTATGGAAAGCGGTATAAAACAGACAAACACTGCGGTGATTCCACAGCGGACGGTTCTAATCCCCCATCTGGGCCATGTAGTCGTCATACATCGTTTCAAGGGACAGTTTGTGTTTGGCCTCTTCCTGGCAGAGCATCTTAAAAAGTTTTTTGCCTTCAGGGGTTTCGGCCTTGAGCTGCATCTCATTATAGAGTGCCAGGGCTTTTTCTTCACGCTTCATGGCCAGCATCAGAAGCTCATTGTAAGGCATTCCTTTGCGGTATTCCATATCTACAATATAATTGCTGCGTTTAATATCTGTGATCCATTTGAATTTATAATCGGAAATGCCCGGGGCAAACCCCTTTTTCTTGAATTCTTCGAGGAGGGTTTGATGCTTCCGCTCTTCCTGGGCAAATTCCTTCAGCATTTCTTTCGCGCCGGACATGGACTCTTCTTTACCGGCCTCAGTATAAAAAGCAGCCGCTTCTTTTTCTTTGCTGATGGCAAAATCAAGAATGTCTTGAATACTATTAAACTCCATTTGCTGTTCTCCTTTCGATTATTAATAAAACACAGGAAATTTATGGTTGGTAATTATGTCACTCTTAGCATACTTGCATCGGCTTCGTCGATAAAAAAATATAGAATAGGGTCGGATGTCAGGGAGCGGGGTTCAGGAAAAAAGAACAGTGACGAGTTGCGGGTTGCAGGTTCAATGGCCTGGAGATCGGGATCGGAGGTAAGTCATTGATGATTGGCGATTGATGATTGACGATTGGAAACGCCCTTAAATCGAAAATCATCAATCATAGATCAACAATCGGGAATTAATGGCCACCTTCGGTTCGGGCAAAAATGCCATTTTTTAGACCTGCTGAAGTGCGGTTCTGTGGAGCAATACTTGCGTCCTTGGCGCCTTTGCGGTTCAAATGTTTCTATTAATTGGAAAAATAAACCCTGTTGTGATAATACCACTGAAAATACAAATTGAACCCACCATCACCGGAGGCAGCATGAAAAAAATTCTGGGAATAATCGGATCGCCGCGAAAACTGGGTAACTGCGAAATCATGGTGAAGGAAATCGGCCGCCAAATAACAGTGCCCCATGAATTGCGCCTGCTGCGCCTCACTGAATTCAACCTGCTGCCCTGCCGTGGATGTTACGCCTGCTTGTTCAAGGAAGAAAAATGCGTCCAGCAGGATGATTTTCAACGGGTACTGGACGCCATTGTTGAAGCCGACGCTTTGATTGTGGCTGCCCCCACATATTTTCTGGGCGCCAACGCAAGTTTAAAACGGCTGCTTGACAGGGGTCTCGCCTTTTATGCCCATATCGACAGGTTGTGGGGAAAACCGGCTGTGGGTGTCGCCATCGCCGGAATTCCCGGCAAAGAAGGGCATACGCTTCTTGGGATCCAGAATTTTTTAAAGATGGCCTTAACGGAAATCAAACAAACCCGAGTCTGTTATGGTGCCCTGCCCGGCGAGGTCTTTTTAAACCGGGAGAACATTGAAGCTGCCAAGGCTCTATCCACGGCCCTCTTTGCACCGGCGACGGGCAAAGAAAGACCCTTTTGCCCCTTGTGCGGCGGCGATACATTTCGCTTTCTGGGAGATGATCGGGTTCATTGCCTGCTGTGCAGCAATCCGGGGACCATCCGCCTGGAGATGGGCGGACCGGTTTTCAAGATCCACAAAAGCGGGCATGAACTTTTTTTAAGCAAGGAAGAGGCCTTGCATCATAAAGAATGGCTGCTGCAGATGAAAGCCCGTTACCTGGAGCAAAAGGAAAAGCTAAAGGAAATCACCCTGGCGTATCGCAAGCCTGAAGAATGGATCAAACCGGGAGAATAGAGCGTTGCGCGATTTTCTGAAGAGCATAAAATTTGAACCGCAAAGGCGCGAAGGACGCAAAGAGGTTTTTGGATTTTTTGCTGATCGGGTGAAACTATCAGCAATAAGGCCAACGCCCTGGGTGGCAGATCATTGCGCCGGTGTTTCTCCTCAGAACTACGCTTAAGTGTATCTCTAAAACGGGCATCTTTGTCCGAACCGTGGCCGACCGTTCTTTTCCGGCTGGCACCCGGTTCGGACAAATAACTTCGCGTCCTTTGCGCCTTTGCGGTTCAGTCCTTTCTTTTCAGCACGAAACCCGCGGTTCCGCCAGAACAATGGGGTAGAATTGAACAAACTCCATATCCCACAATTCAAGGCCTGCTTTAGCCGCCAGATAATAGCCCTGCCCCATCATGCTTTTCTGGTTGTCATTGCGGAGATAGACGGCCCCGCCGCCGCCGGTTGCCAGAACAACGGCCGGAGCGGCAAGCGACAGGGGTCTACCGTTTGCGTCAAAGCCTTGAACCCCGGCAACGCCGCTTTCAGATTTTAAAATATCCGTGGCATAGAACCCGGTTACCATCCGGACCCGTTCCAGGGAGCGGAGTATTTGCGCCATTTTTCTGGTAAGGCTTGTACCCCGCATCACATCCGGACGGGAGCTTTTGTAAAAATAATGGTCGTAAAAAACGTCCAGTTCAAGCCCGATGGATTGCAGGTGTCTAAACGCCGACGGCGCTTCAGCAGCCACCTGATGCACCATCTTTTCCGAATTGATACCCCGGCCGGTTTGGCGGATGTCCTGAATGAACCGTGCGATGCTGTAATCGGCCGTCGGTCCCGCAAAGCGCCCGTTTGACATGGCGGAATTGGTGCCGGTGCCGATGGCGCCCCTGTCCACCAGTACGACCCCGGCGCCCTGCTCATGCGCACTATAGGCCGCCGTCATCCCGGCCAGGCCGGCTCCGATGATGACTACATCCGCTTTTATTTCAGGATCTGCTTTTGTCATGGTTTTAAAAATATTGATGCTTTACGACTCAAGGGTTATCCGACAGTTGATATATGATTGATGATTTTTGATTTAAAGATTTTTCCAATCACCAATCACCAATCATCAATCGTCAATCACCAATCGCCAATCATCAATACCTCGCCCCCTTCAGCCTTTAGTAATAATACCAGATCGTCCGGTAGTCTGACGGATTCTCGCCTCGTCCCTTCAGCCTTTTAAGATAGTCACAAATCGATACATCCGTGTATACATAGGTGTCGGCCAGCGACAATTGCTTTTCCCAGGGATGAAATTCATAGACTCTGCGGCCATTGGGCAGGATGGAAATAACATCATGGTGCTGGGTTGCCCGCAGGTAGTTTTTGCCCAGCCCGGGGACATTGAAAACTATTTCATCGGTTCGGTCGGTCCCCGGCAGGAGGCGGGCTTCCTCCTGCTGCTCCTGCAGCAGCCGTGCAATCGGCACCCGGTAATCGTCTGTTTCGTCTTTGCCTTTCGTGTTAAAGGTATAGTAAGGCGTCACGCCCACTAAACGCAGTTTGTGGCGCAGGGCAGCGGCTTCGAATTTTCTGGAGTTGTAAAATGTATATACAAGCTGGTTATTCACTTCGATTCCGGAACGGCGAAATTTTTGAACCGCCTCCATTGCCTGGGGCGAAATTTCGTAGGGATGCTCGAAATGGGTCACAATAATGATTTCACGCTTGCCGGGATGATGGAAATGATTGATATCCCGCACCAGCGAATCGGTAATGCGCTGGGGCATCGTCACCAATGTGCGGGTGCCGATCCGGATTCGTTCAACATGTTTGATGCGCGACAGCCTGTAGAGCAGGTTTTCCATCCCGGCACTGGACATCAGAAACGGGTCGCCGCCGGTGATAAGAACCTCGCTGATTTCAGGCGTAGCGGCAATCCATCCGATGGCCTTTTTCAGCTTTTCTTTTGACAAGGCTGCGGCCGGTGAATACACATCTTCAATTTCCCAGTTGCGCTGGCAATATACGCAGATTTGCGGGCAGGTCATTATGGGTTTTAAAATGACGATCTTGGGATAGCGACGGGTAATGCCGTCGATGGGAGACGTATCCTGCTCGAGCATGAAATCCATTGAGCATTCGGAAGCATCCCTCTGTTGCTTCATCGTCCGGACGTAATGCAGCGTTGGAATCACCTGGGCCCTCAGCGCGCTGTCGTTTCCATCGGTTGATTGAAAATCCATCAAGGACAGATAATAGGGCGTAATGCCGAAGGGAATTTTATATTCCCGGGCCAGTTTAACAGCCTGATACTCCTCATCCGACAGGGTGATGAGCCTGTTTAAGGTTTCGGCGTCTCTGACAATATGCCGGGTCTGCCACTTCCATTGATCCCATTCAAACTCGGTGGCATTGAAGTGTTTCAATATTCGGGCCTTGTTGCTGATTCTTTTGCGAATCACGTCCTTGTCCAGTCCATGGGGATACCGTTCTATAAACGCATCGGAAGACGCGGCCATGCGCGACAGATCGGCTGATCTTAATCTTGCGGCCTTGCGCCCTTCGTGTTTTGCGAATGCCGGAAACTTATCGGGGTAAATTTTGGTTTTGCCTGCAACCCCCCGAAGCAGGTGTTCAAATTCGGCAAAAAATCCGGGACTCGGATCGGGTTGATCCATAAGTCCCTCCCCCTTTAAGATGGCGTTCACGTATCTCAGGAAACTGAACCCGGCCAGGCGCTCACTGCGGACCGACAAAATATTGCGGAATACGCCGATGGCGTCACGGGTCAGCACCCATTCCAGCGGGGGAATCTTGGGGTTGTCATCAAATGTCGCCACCAGCATGTCCGACAAAAACCGCTTGACTTTTCTTCGTTTGATTTCAATCGTCTCAGTTGAAAGGAAAATGGATTCCAGCGCCGGCTCCTGATGCACCAGACGAGCGAGTCGTTTTGTAATGCTTTCTTTTTTCACGAATTTTACCTTTAGACTTTCTGCTGAATTCAACCTTGAATTTCAGCAATATTACCGACTGAACCAGACCAATCCCCTCCGGAAAGTCTCCCAAAGGATCACCCCGATACATGTTAACATATTATATTTTGTAACAATTTTCATGCGCATTGTAAAGGTATTAATCAAGCGATTCAGGCCACCATCCGATAATAGATCCATAGCGCCGGAACTGAACCACTTCTTTTTTTTCAATTTCGCGAATCCAGTCGGCCAGGCCCGAGGCATGGTGGATGATCAGCGGGGTGCTGTGATCGGGCAGTATGTCGGGGGCCAAATCGTAGCGATCGATGACCCCCTGTATATTTTGAGAAGTTTTTTCGCTGTCCCAGGGCGTCGGGTGGATAAACCCGTGGTTGGCGCCATCGGACCGGGTATAGCCCCATACGTCCGGAAATTCATCTTTGAGGCCGCGCATCAGGGATACCGCTTTCAGAATCGTTTCGATTGTCAGGCCTTTATTCAGATTCCGTAAAATCGTATCATCAAAGGATTCAAATCCCACCGAAGCCAGAACGATGCGGATACCCATATCCCTTGCCCTCAGCAGGACCTTCGGCAGAATTTCGGATCCCTTCAGAAACCAGTCCGCCCGCATGATCAGGTTGATCCGCGAAAGCGGAATCTTATTCTTTTCAGCTTCATAGAGCAACTGCAGGAGTCCCGGAAGCGGATTTTCATTGATCAGCTCAAACGGTATTTTGCGGCCGTTTGCAGCCGGGAGAGCTTGAATCTGGTTTAAGACGGTTTCCAGACCAAAGGATCCCTGGAAGCCCTTGTCCACGGCAATGTCGCAAAAACTGCACCCTTTTAAAAGCACATCGGCCTTGAACCCCTTTTGGTTATTAAAAAATGCGGGATGGTCTATTTCCACCCATCTTCGGGCGGCGGCATACGGACATCCGATCTGCTGCAATACCTGGGCGCTGCTGACGTGATGGGGTATTATCTGTGACTTTTCCAGCCTGTAGATATTATCCCACCGAACGGTCTGAAAATATTTCTCATTCCAGGGCTGTCGGGCAGCCCGAATGACGGCGCCGTCTGCGCCGATGGTGAGAAGTCCGGGAACATCCCGCTGCCAATCGTTATCCATCCCTGCCAGCAGATGAAAACACGCTTCGGCCGGCCCCTGGAGCGCGCAGGAAAAATACCCGGAAAGCCCCTGGAAACGGTGCGGAAAGTCCCTGCAATCGACTTCTCCGCTAAAGTCGACATCCGCCTGGGGCCCGGCCAGAATAGTAAAGCAGCCTTCTTCCGTAAGATCTTTAGCAAAATCAAAGAGGTCCTCGCGTCCGCTCAGGCTGGAAAAACCGATGAGGGGACGTTCTTTCCCAAAATAATCGGACAAGGCGGCTTTGAGCAGCGTTTTATCATCTTCGCGCGCAACCGCGATGACAATACACTCATAAGGCGTGTGCGCCTCGATCAGCGTTGCCGCCAACTGGGGCCCCAGCAGCCCATAGGTCTCCCCGGCAAAGTAGCTGGTGATGATCGCCATCTTTTGGTTTGGTTTGGAAATAGGGTTGCCCATTGAAATGGAATAGACAGGTGGCTGAGATGGATGAAAAAAGGATTTTTATAATTTTGCGAATAAATTCTTAGCGAAGTGGATTCAAGGGTTTCAGGACTAGCAGCGAGCCCTTGAACCCTGAACCCTTTCTCACAAATCATTGAGAGAAAGACCTCAAACACGAACGCTATCTGAACCTTAAAACAGACAACGGCCGAAGCCTCGCACCCCTTCGCTTTGATATGAACTGCGGCTTGCGGCCTTAATACCGTCTCGGTTTAAATGTTTTTTTAGCACGTTTGCCGCCCGGGTTCGCCGGGTTTACTTTTATATTTTTCCCTTCGATGAGTCTCCCGTTTAACGCCTTTATTGCCTGGTCCGCTTCGGAATTGCTCGGCATCTCCACGAAACCAAAACCTTTTGATCTGCCGGAAAACCGGTCCATGATAATTTTGGCGCTTTCAACTTCGCCAAACTCATCGAACATGGCTTTTAGTCCGTCCTCGTTAAGGTTGTAGGATAAATTGCCCACATAAATATTCATTTAAAATCCTTTCACTTGTACTTTGGTTAATCCATTAACCTTCAGCGCCGGCGGGACCTTCGCCAAACACCCTCTTTTGTTCGATTTCAGCGTCAGACTCAAGCCCGCGTTTCGCGGGATTAATTCTCTTTTGGGTCCAATTCCCCGCGGCTTGCCGCAAGTCGTCATTCCGGCGAATGCCGGAATCCAGAAACACAAACTGGATGCCCCCGCATCAAGGTGCGGGGCAGGCTCCTCAAGTCCGGCATGGCATCAGATGCCCCGTAACAACTCGACTTGAGCTCGTCGATAAGTCTTGCTGCGGGCTATTTCATTCCCGCCGTGGTGGAATCGCCGTCCTTGAACTTGAACAAAAGAACATTTTTCAAACGTCTCGATGCATCGTCCGATTTATCGAAAAAACAAAGGGCACTCCTTCCTTTTCGAAGGAATGCCCTCTTTTTTTCAGAAATCGTAATTAGACCACCGTGACATTCACAGCGGAAGGACCTTTTTGTCCCTTCTCTATGTCAAAGGTAACCTTGTCGCCTTCATTGAGAGATTTAAAACCTTCTGCCTTGATTCCGGAATGATGAACAAACACATCCGGCCCATCTTCCTGCTCAATGAATCCGAACCCTTTTCGATCGTTAAACCATTTTACAGTTCCATTCGCCATAATCGCATCCTCCTTTCCTAAGTTTTTCAATGTCTCAAACTGGAGGATGCCGCATCGGCAAACGAATGGTTCCTTCAGAAGGAAACTGTCCCACCTTATTTAACGTAGGACTTGATTGATTTTTGAACATTATTCACATCTTTAGATAAAATGCAAGTAAATTATTTATTTTTTCAAACCCGCTCTGTATTTCGCCCGCCATTATCACTCCGGATAGAGGGTGGCAGCCGCCTTCTGAGCGGTTGAAAGCCTTTTGGCGGCATCCTTTTTCTTGGACTGGCTCAGTCGGTCCGCACTGATAAAATCAACCGCCTTGACCTCGCAGAATCTTGCGCACTGCGGGTCGCCGCCGCACAGGTCGCATTTCAACACCACCTTGTCAATGGTACTGTAATTCCTGGCGCCGAACGGGCAAACCGTCACGCAGGACCGGCAGCCGATGCATTTTTCATAGTCAATCACCACAAACCCATCGTTCTCGTCGCGGGACGTCGCTTTTACCGGGCAGACACTGATGCAGGGGGCATCTTCGCACTGCTGACAGGTCATGGGGACATACAGGCCTTCGGCCTCCCATTTCACTACCTTGATGCGGCTGCGGGCAGGGTTTGAAACCCCGTGGTGGGATACCGAACAAACCAGCTCGCACAGCCGGCAGCCGGTACATTTCTGATAATCTATCTTCAGGACTTTTTCCATTGGCTTCCTCCTTAAAAACTTATAATAGATGGGACGGTTCCTGGTCCAGGCCCAGCCGTTTCAATGTTTCCGGCGTGGGTACGCCGTTTTTGTCCCAACCATGATGAACGTAAAACTCATCAACCATCTTCTTGAATTTTTTCCGGTCGATTTTGGCGCCGATGACATCCGGCGCCCCCCGCAGGCAGGGCTCATCAAAGTAACGATGGTTGAGGGTATCGCCCTTTTTCAAGTCGTCCCGGGTCAGCCCCTCCCGCAGATTAAACAGCCGTTCTATATTATTGCAGCGCTCCGCGATGTCCCATATATCCTTGGGTGTGAACTCCAGGCCGGTATTGTAGTACAGCACCTTGGGCCAATCTTCGAAATTCGGCAGGGTCGCCCCTAAAAAGGTCGTGTGATATTTGCATATTCCCAGACAGTCAACCGCCATGTAGCAATTCTCCTGCCAGAAAACCTGCCAGGGTTTGCCGATATATTCGGTATGCTCCGAGCTTAAGGGACCGTCATAGGGAACGGGATTGCTGTAAATCTTTCGCAAGACCGCTTCGGGCAGATGGTAGAGGTCAATGGCCGGCCTGCTTCTTAAATGATCGGAGCCCCGGGAAGCTGTGGCGATATTCAGGGCCAGCCCCGGGGTGGCTCTTTCGTCCGAATGCAGGTTGTTCATCCCTTTGACCTGGATGAGGTAGTCAAACGAATTTTTCCCGATCTTCTCGGATGCCGGGATGCCGCCGTCGGCCAGGGTATCCCCCAGCCAGCCCTCCCGAAAGCAAATGCGGCGAACCATCTCCAGCAGGGCCTCATCATTGCCGAACCGCAACTCCAGGCCATCCGTGTCCTTGGACGTGAGGATCCCCAGTTCATAAAGCTCCATTGCCCAGGCAATGATGCTGCCGATTTCCAGGTTGTCCACACCCCACTGGTTCACCAGATGGTTGCCGGTCAGGACCGTCTCGGCGCTTTTGCAATCGGGCTCGCCGCCGAAGGCACCCTGGGAGGTATATTCCGGACCTTCATCATATTTTCCGGCATACGGCCCTGTGGGAATTTTATACTTGGCGCGGCAGTGCACCTGACAGCCGAAGCAGCCGGTCATGTGATGCGGCCCCATGGTTTCGGTACAGATTTCATCTATCCGCTCGGGTTCGATATCATCGGCATACTCGCACTGATTGTACTGGAAATTACGGGTTCTGACGCCGCCCCAGGAATTGGTGGCGCCCCAGATAAAAGGCGTTCCCAGGGTCCCCTGGGTTTGATTGACCTTGGCGCTGGTGATCTGGTCGATAAAGCGCTTGTTGAACTCCAGGGCGTCAATGGGATGGGCAATCTTGATGTCCATGGTTCCCCTGGCGGCAATCGCTTTGAGGTTTTTAGACCCCATCACAGCCCCCATCCCGGTCCTGCCGCCGGAATTCTTGATCCCCGTCATGACGTTGGCAAAACGAACCAGATTTTCACCGGCCGGACCGATCACCATACTTTTGATATCCTCGTCATCCAGCTCCTTGCGAATGGCCCACTGGGTTTCCGTGGTGGTGAGCCCCCAGAGGCTGGCGGCATCTCTGATTTCGATTTCGCCGTTATGAATCCAGAGGTATACGGGCTTTTTGGCCTTTCCCTTGATGACCAGGTGATGAAAACCGGCCCAGGCCAGTTCCGGCGCAAAGAAGCCGCCCATATTGCAGCTGCCCAGCAGGTTGGTCAGGGGAGATTTTGCCATCACGTGCGTCCGGGCGGTTGCCGACGCACAGGTTGCCGTCAAAATGCCGCCGCTGACGATCAGTGTGTTTTTCGGTCCCAGCGAATCCACACCCTTTTTGGTATGGTTATACAGCAGATAGGCATCCAACCCCCTGCCGCCGAGAAATTTCCTGCGAACCTCCACCGGGATCGGTTTGGTTTCAATCTTGCCGGTGCTGAGATCGATATATGCAATCTTTCTATTTAATGCCATTTTAACTTTCCTCCTTTTTCTGTATCTTTTCTGCGGCTGCTTTTTGCGCGATCTTACGATTGACATCCCAGACAGGCCCGCGGATCCGCGGAAAATCAGGCCGGATCCATGCCACCCGGAATTCAAGGCCGCAAACCGGACATTTAACCTGTCGGGATCCGGCCGTCGGCACCAATCGCCCCATGCAGCTGGGGTTATGGCATCTGAACTTGCCGTAGGTCCGTGTATTTCGCAGGCTTTCCGCTGCCGAAATCTTATCTTTCTCGATTGCCATGGTTATCTCCTTTCAATATTGATTCAGAACATTAATATTTTATTGTCTTAATGACTTTCTGCCTTTAGCAGGATGATTTATAGACTGGGCGAAAGGCACAGGGCGCACGGCGTAAGGAAAAAGCGCATCCCCTCTTCCCTTGAGCCGTAAGTCCTTAGCCGTTAGCCACATTTTCCCACTTCCTACTGTCTACTTTCCTAACGCTCTGCGATGGATGATTTTCGATTTAAGGGTTATTCGATTGTTGATATATGATTGTTGATTTTTGATTTAAAGGTTTTTTCCAATCAACAATCGTCCCTCGTCACTCGTCACTTTTTACTCGTCACTGACCCCCGATCCCTGACCCCCGTCTAGGGCGCCATCCGCTTAAGCGTATCCATATACTTCTTTTTCTTGCAGCGCGGACAGGTGGACAGCAGCGCCTCTATCTCTTTGCGATTTCCCCGTTTCACCAGATATTCCATTTCATTCTTGGGCATCAGGTACTCGCCGCAGTCCGGACACATGACCGCGAAGCGGTGATGCCCCTGCTGCAGCATATCGTTTCTCAGGGCCGTCATAAAGCTTTGGAACAAGACCCCGCTGGGGCAGTAAAAGGTGCATTCCTCGCAGGTCAGGCAAAACCAGAAGGCCTCATCGCCGATCTTGTCCGGCTCAAACAGAATCCGCTCCACAATGGCCCGGGAGGACCGGCCATAGTCGTATCGACCGTAAAGATTCACCATGGGACAGAGGGCATTGCACTTGCCGCACTCCAGACACAGGTTCAGCCGGTGGTCTTTTGTAAACTTCGCGATGGTGTCCCGGTCAAAAACCGGTTTTTGTTCCGGGTGTTTCACTTTCACTGATACCGACCCTCAATCATTGAAATAAAGTGTTCAGATATATAGGTTTCCGATTGTTGATTTATGATTGTTGATTGTTGATTTAAAGATTTTTCCAATCGTCAATCGGCAATCATCAATTACTTGCCCCTACTCCCGATGCCCCTCCATGACGGCATTTACCATGGCCAGAAGCTGCTCGTCCGTAAATCCTTTCAATTGAAGGGCGCCGCTGATACAGGACGCCACGCATAATCCGCAGCCCTTGCACTCGGCCGAATTCACCCGGGCGATCTGAATCGTATCGCCTTCAACGTTTCCGGCTTCAACCCAGCCGACCGCGTTAAAGGGACAAATCTCAACACACCGGCCGCAGGCGGAACACCGCAGGGGGTTGACCTCAGACGTAAATGCTTCGGTGACCACCTGTCGGCGGGCCATGGGAACCGCGGCTTTGGCCGCCGCTGCAAACCCCTGGGCGACACATTCGGATATATCAGCAGGGAACCGGGCACAGCCCGCAATGAAAATGCCGTCGGCCGGGAACTCCACCGGCCGGAGCTTTTGATGGGCTTCCATAAAAAAACCTTCATTGCCGATGGGCACCTTTAACATCCGGGACAGCTGCCGGTTATCCTTTGCCGGGATCAGCGGTGTTGTCAGAACGACCAGGTCGGTCTCCAGAACCAGCTTTTTGCCCATCAGTTCATGGTAAACCGTTACCTTGTCGGCAGCCTTTTGCGTACCTGTGATCCGGGGCGGCTTATCATTACTGAAACGGATGAATTGAACCCCCAGGGAAAGCGCTTTCTGATAATATTCCTCAAAAATCTTTCCGTATGCCATCACGTCCCGCTGCAAAACAGTCACCCGGGTTTCGGGATGCGCCGCCTTAATCAAGCTGGCGTTCTTCATGGCCGTGATGCAGCAGAATCGACCGCAATAGGGACGGTTCTCGTCTCGAGCGCCCACACAGTTGATCATAACGACTTGTTTAGAACCGTCATGTTTAGTATTAAGGCGTCTCTCCAATTCAAGCTGGGTGACCACATTTACATAGCGGCCATATCCCAGGAAACCTTTGGGCTTGAATTCTTCCGCACCCACAGCGACAATGATGGTGCCGATATTTATTTCTTCAGTTTGTTTATGGGTCCGCACCACAGCAGTGAAATTTCCGATAAATCCTTTTACGGCCTTTACCTCAGCCTGGAGGTGAATGTGGATGTTGTCATGCTGACAGACCGCATCGATCAGGGGCGTTAACAGGCCGGCAGCGGGTTCATCAGCCGGAAAAAGGGTGTTGACATCCTGTAAAAGCCCCCCCAGTCTTTTTTTCTTTTCAACAACTTCTACCCGATAGCCCTGATTCGCTAGTGTCAATGCCGCTGAAACCCCTGAAATACCACCGCCGATAATCAGTGTGGCCGGCGTTACCGCTGTAGACTGATCCTGCTGGGCAGTGAGCAGGCTGACCTTGGCCACACCCATTCGAACCAGGTCCTTGGCCTTGGCGGTAGCTTCAACCGGCCGACCCAGGTGAACCCAGGAGCAATGCTCCCTGAGATTGACAAATTCAAAAAGATATTTGTTGAGGCCCGCCAGCTCGCAGTTTTTTTTAAAAAGAGGCTCATGGGTCCGCGGTGTGCAGGAGGCCACCACCACCCGGTTAAGGTCCTGCTCTTCGATCTTTTTACGAATGGCCGATAGACCGTCCTCCGAGCAGGTGTAAAGATTTCCCTGGGCGCAAACGACATCCGGCAAGGTTTCGGCGTACCTTACCACCTCGGGCACATTGACCGTACCACCGATATTGGTTCCGCAATTGCAGACAAATACGCCGATTTTAAGAGACATAACAATCCAACCGGTTAATGAATTCTGATCCAGAAGGCCAGGCTTCGGTTATCCCCTGGAAGATTTGCTTTATTGGAATCCCCCTCACTTATTGAAATACCAAATGTCAAATTCTAAATATCAAACAAATTCCAATAACCAAAATTCAAAGACGAATCCAGTTAATCCCCGCCTTTTCCTGATGCCCTGGTTTTATGCGCTGGAATTATATTATCAGGCGACTGAAACGATACACCGCCCATTGCCAGTACTTCCGCCGCCTTGGCGGCTGCAGCCGATGCCCGGACAACCGAATCGGGCACGTCCATGGGAGACTGACAGAAACCGCAGCCGAAAATCCCTTCACGGGAGGTGCCAAAGGGGTTCTTTAATTGCTGCGGGCTGACGATGAAACCGTAATCGTCGATTTCAATGCCCAGTTTTTGGGCAAGCCCGGCGTTGCCGACACTCGGTATGAGCGCCTGGGCCAGAATGACCATGTCAAACTCACGGGCATCCAGTTTCCGGTTGACGGTATCCTCGAAATGGATGACCGGGTTGTGGTTGGTGCTGTTTTCAGTCACCCGGCCCGGTCGGGCACGGATGTATTCCACTCCGTACTGACTTTTGGCTCTTTGGATATACTCCTGAAACCCCTTTCCCACCGCCCGCATATCCATATAAAAGATGGTTGAAGACAGCTGCGGGTAATGTTCCCGGGCCAGAACAGCCTCCTTGGTTGCATGCATGCAGCAGACAGACGAGCAATATTTTTGATGGCGGACATCGCGAGACGCCACACACTGGATAAAGGCCAGTTTTTTCGGCTCCTTTGCGTCCGACGGACGTTTCAGGTGCCCCTGGGTCGGTCCGGACGCGCAGATCATTCGTTCAAACTGCATGGCCGTAATAACATTGGCTATTTGGCCCCAGCCATATTCGGCCAGAGCAGAGACATCGTAAAGGTCAAGCCCGGTGGCCAGAATCACAGCGCCCACATCCAGATCGACCGGTCTGTCCGTTTGTCTGAAATTGACGGCTTCCGCCTTGCAGGCCTGTGCGCACCGGTAACATTCCGAACAAATCCCGCAGGAAATGCACCGCTTGGCCTCCGCCAGGGTTTGGGCTTCCGTGAAACCCAGTTGAACTTCGGAAAAGTTTTTGCGCCGCTTGGCCGGCTTCTGCAGCGGCATGCGGTTGCGGGGAATGCGATCGTATCCCTCGGTGGGAATGTTCAGTGCCGCAGGCCATTGGACATCGCGATTTTCGCGAAGGTCGACACTGCGGATAAACCGATCGATGGAAACAGCCGCCTGTTTGCCGGCTTCAATGGCTTCGATGACCGTTTTCGGTCCAGTGACAGCATCGCCGCCTGCAAAAATATCCGGATCATCGGTCTGCAAGGTGATCGGGTCCACTTTCATCGTGCCCCAGTCCGAAAGGGTGCAGGCGCATTCCGGCCCCAGACAGGACCAGTCGGATTCCTGGCCGATGGCGGGGATAACCCCGTCCACTTTAATGATAAATTCCGTTCCCTGCCGGGCAACCGGGCGTCTGCGCCCGCTGGCATCCGGTTCAGCCAGTTTCATTTTCAAGCACTCGATGGCAATGACCTTGCCGGCCTCTCCGATGATGCGCGTCGGACTCGTCAGCGTCAGGAGCTGAATCCCCTCTTCCCTGCATTCCTCGATCTCTTCTGCATTGGCCGGCATCTCTTCGATGCTGCGGCGGTAGATGATAAAGGGCTTTTTAGCGCCCAGGCGCAGGGCTGTCCTCACCGTATCCATGGCGACGTTCCCGCCGCCGATGACCGCAATGCGTTTGCCGGATAGGGAAATCGATCTGCCCAGATTGAAATCCCTTAAAAAATCAACGCCGGAGAACACCCCCTCCAGGTCTTCGCCTTCAATCCCGATGAGCTTGCATTCCTGGGCGCCGATTCCCAGGAAGATGGCGCAATAGCCTTCTTTGCGAAGCTGCTGGATGGTGATGTCCCTGCCGACATCCACCCCGGTCCGGATGTCGACGCCCATGTCCCGGATAATCTGAATCTCGGCAGCAATAACATCTCTGGGGAGGCGATAGTCCGGTATGCCCACCGACAGCATTCCGCCGGGAATGGGCAGCTTTTCAAAAACGGTTACCCCATATCCCTCCCGGGCCAGATAATAGGCGCAGGAAAGCCCGGCCGGGCCCGAACCGATGACGGCAACCTTTTCATTTTTCGTGTTTTTTATTTCAGGAATGTATCTTTTTTCAGCATCAAGTTCCCTGTCCGCGACGAAGCGCTTGATGGAATCGATGGCCACCGGCTCATCCAGCTGTCCCCGCGTGCAGACCGATTCACAGGGGTGGTGGCACACCCTGCCGCAAATAGCCGGGAGCGGATTTTGTTCCTTGATCAACTTCAACGCTTCATCGTACCTGCCCTGGGCCGCCAGTGCGATATACCCCTGAACACTGATATGCGCCGGGCAGGCGGCCTTGCAGGGCGCTGTTCCCCGGCGGGTGATGGTAAAGGTAGACGGTACGGCCTGGGGAAAGTATTTGTGGATGGCCTTGCGTTGGCCCAGCCCTGCGTTAAAATTGTCGCTGACCGTTATCGGGCACCCGTCTAAACAGTCGCCGCAACCCACGCACTTGTCTTCATCAATGAAACGGGCTTTGCGAATAATACGGGCCTTGTATTTTCCGGTCCTGCCGGTCAGGCTGTCGAGTTCCGAGTAGGTCAGCAGTTTGATATTCTCATGATTGGCGCATTCGATCATCTTGGGCGCCAGAATACACATGGCGCAGTCATTGGTGGGAAAGGTCTTGTCCAACTGGGCCATGCGACCGCCGATGCTGGGGGTCTTCTCCACCAAATACACCTGAATCCCCATGTTGGCCAGGTCGATGGAGGCCTGCATCCCTGCAATTCCGCCGCCGATAACAAGAACTGCGTTGTGATTCACGGTTGGAATCCTCATTGGGTATAACGCCCGACAGCATTTGCCGTTCTTTCTGAAATGACTTTCAGTTCACTCTGCTGTTTCATAGTTCATTATCATGAACAATATTTTTTTGAATAATATCAGTTTCTGCTGACCTGTCAAGAGAAAACTGATCGTATCAATCCTTTTGAATTATATAAAAACAAGCATAACCATTCAAAAAAATAATATTGACAAAAAAATAAAATAATTGTAATACTAATCAAAATATTCACTATGGTGAACAATGCCGCCGAAATATCTTGCACCGTCCGTAACAAAAGCGTTTGAGATTTTGAGACTGGTCACCAAATCCGCCCAGGGGCTTAAAATCAGTGACCTGTCCAAAGAGCTGGGGATCGGTAAAAGTACGGTCCACGGCATCACCGCCGCCCTGGAAGAACTTGGCGCCATCATGCGCGACCCCGCCACCAAACGGTATCGCTCGGGGCTGACGCTTCTGGAGCTGGGCAAAGCAGCCTATTCCCAGTTCGATTTAAAAGACCTGGCCCGGCCGGTGATGGAAAACCTGATGGAAATAACCCAGGAGTCTGTCTTCCTGGGGGTGCTGAACGGCGAGCACATCACCATCCTGGATATCGTCGAATCCCGCAACGACCTTAAAATCACTTCCCCGGTGGGAACAGCCCTTCCGCTGATGGCAGGCGCTGCCGGAAAAGTTTTCCTGGCCGAAATGAATGCGTCCCGGGCGTCCCAAATCATTCAATCCAAAGGAATCCCCCGATATACGGATAATACCGCCACCGATCCGCAGCAGTATCTTTCCGATATTGAACAGGTTCGAAAGATGGGTTATGCCGCTGATTATGAGGAATATATCCCCGGAGTCCGGGCCGTGGCCGCACCGATCCGTTTAAATCGGCATTTTAGCGCCGCGATCTGGGTGGTGGGATTTAAAATGACCCTTGACGATGATAAAATGAAGGCGTTGGTAACGGCCACCAGGGAAGCGGCGGAAAGCATCAGCCGCAAATTCGAGGAACAACAGATCATCTAGCAATGGAGTAAAATCTGTGAAAATCAAAATCGAATCGCTGGGTTTGCCGGCGTTGGCAAAACTCATCGGGAAAAAAACCGAAATCGATCTTCCCGCCGGAACCGTCGCGGATCTGGTCGCTTTTCTTACAAAGCGCCACGGCCGGGAGATGCAAAAGGCCCTCCTGGATAATGACGGCAAACTGGATTTAACCATTCAGGTGATGCTGAATGAGGAAGGCATTCTAAACCGCGACCAATATTCAAAGCGGGTCCTCAAAGACGGGGAAAAGGTGATTTTTATGATTTTAGTCGGTGGGGGATAGTCCGTTGACATTCATACGATTTAATTTAAAACAACCAAAGTCGTTTGAAAATATAAAAACAATACTCCATTTCGGCTACTATTCTCTTATAACAATTTTTCTTGGCCTTGAGATACTACTCTCATATCTGTAGTTTTGATGCGGCTGCGATCTCCAGAAGATATCTCAGGTGGAAATAGTTGAATCAACCGGTATGTAGTGGCCAACTCATAGAAAATCCGCCATTCCCTTACTAACCTTCTTGGAACCTTAATGCATTAAAACAAGACCGTCCCTCTACCCATTTTTGAATTGTCTTGAATATTGGAGATTATCTCTGGCAGTTCTCTATCGTACATGACTCTGAAACACATATAATTATTGCGCGTTCAATTCATTTCGTGGTATCTTAAATTTACATTTCAAATTGGCCTCCCATTCATCCTGAGCTGGAAATTAATCTGTAGCAAATACCATCAGTATGGTTGAAAATGTCACTATTTTAGTATGAATCCAGCTTGGTTGAGTTTTTTTCGTTATTGAAAGTTTTTGCATACAGCGAGTATGGTTGAGTATGGCGGGTGTTACACATGATGATCAGAAGCAGCGGCACCCAGATTGGAAGAAAATCACTGAAAATAATGACGTCCGGAGGTCCTGAAAATTTCACACTATCAGATGTATGTTTAATCTTTCCGAAAGTTAGGTCTGTGGCTACGATCCTTAAGTCCTAATCGTCAAGCAGGTGAGCGAGGACTCCGACCATTAGTGCCCGGCTTACGGTGAGAACCTCAAAACGCATATAGCGGCTATCAGTGCTCGACAGAATTCTATAAAAATCAATAAAGAACGTCTGATCCATTCTGCACTGTTTAATTGTTTGATGGGTTCAAGTTATCTTCACATTTTGACGCTCCTTAAACAGGCACTTCCTTGCCTCCATCAACCACTCTCATAAAATAAATTTTTTAAGATATCTAATTCCATAATCAAAACTTCTATTATTCCAAGGAACAAAAAGGCTCGCTGATTGCTGCATTAAACCATGCAATCAGCGAGCTTTTTGCTGGTGAGATTTTGTTCGTATTACTATCCGACTTTCAACACCAGCCCGGCGGCCGTATCGCCGGCCGCACACCCGCCCAGTAGCAGATAGCCGCCGCCGGCCATGGCCGTTTCTTCAATCCCTTCAATGAGAAGGCGTCCGGCTGTGGGCGCCTGGGGATGCCCGAATATCAGCGAGCTGCCGTAGTTGTTGAAGCTGTTGACATCGATGTTCATCTGCCGTGCCATGTAAATGTCATTGGCCGCAAAGGGGTTGTGGGTTTTGATGGTCTTGACGTCCTTTACGGTGATGCCGGCTTTGTCCAGCGCCATCTGCGCTGCCGGCACCACTGCCATGGCCATAAACCCTTTTTTGGTGCGGGCGTATCCGAAAGATATTACCTGGACCTCTATCTTGGGGTCGGCGCTCAGTTCTTTGGCCTTTTCACGGGTGGTTATAGCCAGGCCGCAGTTGCCGTCGGCCGGATGGGTCTGGGAGCCGAACGTATGGACGCCGTCCGGTACGACGGGCCTGAGCCCGGCCAGGCCTTCGGCGGTAGTGGGCATAATGCCTTCGTCATCCTCCACCAGCTTGACTTCTTTTTTGGAAATCCTGACTTCGGCCGGAAACAGGTAGCGCTTTTTGAAGGCCTTGTCGTCGGCAAAGGCATCCATGTACTGTTCGTAGCGCCGGAGGGTGACGGCGTCGCATTCCTCCCGTTTGATGCCGGTCTCCTTTGCAACGTTTTCAGCGGTTTGAATCATGGCGTTTTTGGCCCAGGGGTCCTGACTGAAGTTGTCCATCAGCCAGTTCTCGGAAATGACTTCGCCCCCCGGCCCATTGGGGTTGGGCCAGACCGCATGGGGGCCGTTGGAACAGCGATCGGTCATCAGGCAGTAGGCATTCTGATAAAGCCCGGTCTCAACGCCCGTCGCAGCCTGAAAAATACTGGTGGTGGATGTGGTACAGGCCTGGCTCAATATCACCCCGGGAATGCCCGGTGCGCCCATGAGCGCCGCAGCCCAGGGACCGCCGTAAAATCCATGGAGCTGGTGTATCGTGATTCCCAGAAAGAGATAATCGAACATCTTGGGGTCCCAGTTCTTGCGGGTAAACCATCGGCTGGAGGTATTCGCCGCCAGCACGATTGAATTTTCATTGGCCATCGTACCCTGCCATCTGGAAAAGGGGGTACTGTAATAGCCTTGGTACGGTATGAACGCTTTTGTCAACATGATGGTCTCCTCTCCGATAAATAATCAAATAAAAAAGAATCCTGACCCAGAGGCCAGAATTTGGTTATCCTGTGTTGTTATTTCATTTACTTATTGAAATTCCAAGTATCAAATCCCAAATATCAAACGGTTCGGCTGGCTCACCGCCCTGAGCCGGGTCGAAGGGCAAATTCCAATTACCAAAATTTGATGAACTCGTAAAAAGTACTCCAATTGTCATGCCGGACTTGATCCGACATCCAGAACCGTCTGAAATTCCTGGATTCCCGCCTTCGCGGGAATGACGAAAGAGGCGCATTTTCGACTTTTTACAAGATAATCATTTTGGGAATTTGTATTTTACAAACAAAAATAAAAGGCAAAGCCTGTCAAGTAAGACTATCCTATCGGGTGCTCCAAATACATGGTCAATCAACAGGCATCGCTCTCCCCGCCTCAATCTGCACCGCAGGCGTCCTTCCTACAGATTAAACATCTAGGGCCCTTTTCCCCCTTCCCCATAGCGCTCCCTGAGAATGCGGTGGAGAATCTTGCCGGTGGCCGTTCGGGGCATTTCGTCGTCTGCTATGATCAGCACCTGCTTGGGGACCTTGAAGCCGGGCAGTTTGGCCCGGCAGACCTCGATAATGGCTGCCTGATCGATTTCCGTCTTTGGAATCACCACGGCCGTCACCCGCTCGCCCCATTTGTCGTCCGGCAAACTGATGACTGCCACGTCGAACACTTCGGGCATGCTGCCGATCACGTCTTCGACCTCACTGGGATAAACATGCTCGCCGCCGGTAATGATCATATTGTCCTTGCGGTCGACAATCTGATAAAAGCCGTCTGCGTCCATGCGGGCCATATCGCCGGCTGAAAACCACTCGCCATGAAAAGCGGCAGCCGTTTTATCCGGCAGCTTGTAGTATTCATCGAACAGCATGGGCCCCCGGGAGTACAATTCGCCGACCTCGCCCACCGGCACCTCGCGTCCGCTTTCATCGCAGATTTTGACAAAGTCCGTTCCCAAAGATTCATAGCCGATGGAGCCCAGCTTGCGCATCTGGTCTTCGGGTTTTAGCACCGTGACAATCCCGGCTTCCGTGGAGCCATAGCCTTCGTAGAGTTGAACGCCGGGAAAGAACTCCATGATGGCCAGCTTCATGTTTTTCCGAACCGGCGCGGAAGAGCACAGCAGTTTGCGGATGGAACCGACATCCCGCTTTTTCGCATCTTCGGAAACGTTGAGAATCGTGTTGTAATGAGTCGGAATCAGCGAAATAAAGCTGATCTTTTCGCGTTCGATAATCTCAAGAATTTCTTCGGGTCTGAATGATCGCGCCGGATGGACATATACGGTGGCGCCGACATAGGTAAAGGTGAAGGTAAAAAAAGTCGAGTTGATATGACACAACGGCATGACGTTCAAACAGATGTCGTGCGCGTTGAAGCCGAAATCGACGGCGTTGATCAGATAAAAGGCGATGTGGGATTCGTGGGAACGGACCACCCCCTTGGGTTTGCCGGTGGTGCCCGAGGTATAGATCAGAATCCAGGCATCTTTGGGCGCTACGCGGACATCCGGCTCATGTTCGGATGCCCCCTGCATGATGTCTTCATAATTCCGGTAGCCTTCACAGGTATTTCCGACGGCGATAAAGTTTTCCGGGCGCACGTTTTCCAGCCGGTCCCTGACGGCGCCGACAACCGCTGTAAATTCATCGTGGACAATCATGGCGCGGGCATCGGAGTTGTTGACAATGAATTCGACGTCCGGCCCCAGCAGCCTGAAATTAATGGGCACGATCACGATGCCGGTCTTGGCCGCGGCCAGATAGACCTCAATGAACTCGATACTGTTTTCCAGCAGCACCGCCAATTTGTCCCCTTTTCCAAGACCGAGCCCGCCAAGACCGTGGGCCAGGCGATTGACCCGCCTGTTGAGCTCCGGATAGGTAAATTGCCGCCGGCTGTCTTTCAGCGCAACGGTTTGCGGAAATTTTCTGGCATTGACTTTCAACTGCTGTCCGAGGTTCATCCATAATGCCATGACGATCTCCTTTCACTCAATTCAGTGTCGGTTAAACCAGTCCTGAAAGAATCGATTCAAAAAAATGGGTCAATCAAGCGAAATTCTGGCATCCACGACGACGGCCCTGTCTTCAAAAGCCAACACCGGATTGATATCCATTTCCGAAATGACGGGCAAATCGCCGACCAGTTGCGATAGCCGGCAGATGAGCTCTTTGACGGCCTCCCGATCGACACCCCGGCGGCCCCGGACCCCGGCAAGCAGTGCGGCGCCCTTTATGTCGGACAGCATCCGGTCGGCCTCGGCGTCGGTCACCGGCATCAGGTTGAACACCACGTCTTTTAATACTTCCACAAAGATGCCGCCCAGGCCGAACATGATCAGATGGCCGAGACCCGCTTCGGCTTTGGCGCCCAGGGCGATCTCCAGGCCGCCGGGCACATATTTCTGAACGAAAAAGGACAGATCGTCGGCCTCGATTTTCTGTTTCATCTTTTCAACGGCAGCCCGGACCGCAGCCGGGTCTTTCAGGTCGAGGGCCACGGCGCCCATATCGCTCTTGTGAACGACCGCGGCCGAATCCGCCTTGACAGCCACCGGGAAACCGATTTGCTGCGCAGTTGCAACCGCTGCTTCAACGCTATCGGCCGCGCCCCAGTCGACCACCGGAATTTTATAGGCAGCCAGAATTTCAAAGACCTCTGCCGCCGACAGACGCTTTCGTCCGGCGGCCGCGGCCTTTTGCAGAATCGCTTCGGCCCGGGGCTTGTCCACATCGTCAAAGATCACGACCCGTCCGGCGTCCTGCTGCCGAATCTGTTGATAGCGCACCAAAGCGGCCATGGCGCGGGCCGCCTCGCTGGGAAACGCAAAAAAGGGAACGCCGCCTTCGCGAAGAATCCTGACGGTCTCGGTCCACTGACGCCGATCGGTCATCAGGTTGCAGACAATCGGTTTCAACTGTTTTTGGCTGACCGTCACGATCTCTCTGACGATGCTGTCGGTTTCCACGAAAAAGGGCGTAACGAAGTTGACAAACACCGCGTCGAAATTGTCGTCCGCCATCATGGCATCCAGGCAGAACCGGAAATGCTCGGCCGGAGCAGTGGCCAGCACATCCACTGGATTGCGGATCGAGGCATCCGGAAACAGGCGTTCTTTCAAAAAGGCCTCTGTTTTTTCGGAAAGTGACGGCAATTCCAGACCGGCGCCCACAAAAACATCGGTGGCAATCACCGCCGGCCCGCCGGTATTGGTGATAATGCCCACCCGATTGCCCTTGGGAATCGGCTGGGTCGCAAAGGCCGCGGCCGCGGCGATCAATTCACCTTCATCCATGAAGTTTAAAACACCGGCTTTTTTAAAGATCAGATCGGTGGCCAGATCTTCTTTGGCAAGCCCGCCGGTATGCGATGCCGCCGCCTTGGCGCCCGCGGCCGTCCGGCCCGCTTTCATGGCCAGGACCGGTTTTCTGGCCGCCACGTGGGTGACCGCCGCTATGAACTCGGACGGATTTCTCAGCCCCTCCACGTAGGTCACGATGACCCGGGTTTTTTCGTCTTCGCCCAGATAGCGGATAATCTCCGGGATGCTCACGTCGCAGGCGTTTCCGTTGGAGGCGTAAATCCGTGTGCCCACCCCCATGGCGACAAATCCCTGGTGGATCAGTTCGGCAACCCCGCCGCTTAGCGCCACGATGGAAATGGAACCGGGCTCCGGAAACGTGAAGGTAAAGTTGCAGTAGGCCCGAATTTTGGGATCCGAGTTGATGATGCCCTGGCAGTTGGGGCCCAAGACCCGCATGCCGTATTGACGCGCCACGTCCATGAAGGCCTTTTCGATGGCTTCGCCCTCGGGTCCGGTTTCCGAAAAACCGCCGGAGTTGATGATGATGTGCCGGACCCCTTTTTTGCCGCAGTCTTCAAAGGCCTGGGGGGTAAACCGGGCCGGTATGACCATATGGGCCACATCGACCTGCCCCGGAACATCCAGAACGGATTTATAGGCCTTCAGGCCCCGGATTTCATCCGCATTGGGATTGATCGGATAGATGTCCCCGGTATATCCGAAATCGACCAGGTTTTTGATGATCCGGTTCCCGATATGAAGTTCTTTCGCAGAAGCGCCGATCACCGCCACCCCTTTCGGTTCGAACAGTGCGTCTATCATATGATTCCTCCTTAATGAGACTGAATGCTCGCAGGCAAACATACAGCCTGCCTTGTGACGAAAAATATCGTTCGCCCGAATATTTCATAAAATATCCGGGTTAGGCCGCCTTTCCATTTTCTTCCAGTTGTTCGATAAAGGCTTCGACATTGGTTTTGGTCTGTTCATCGGAGAGAAGCCTCAGGTCGTTCAGGTCCCCGTGTATGGTCAGGCTGGGAATGCCGGTTGTTTTCTCCAGGCGTTGCGCCATGCCGTAACGGCAATTGGTGTTGTTGGGGCAGGTTTTGGCATCGTGGTAGATGATGCCGTCGCATTGAAAGAATGCCAGCTTGTCCTGGATATATTTCTCCTTGTAAGCGTCGGAACGCACGATAAAAAGTTCCGTGTAAGCACGGGCCATGCTCTCGAAGGGATTGCCCGCATCGAGCGCACTAAATATCCAACTGCTGCAGTAGGTCGACGCGATCACATTGGCCTGCAGGCCGGCGAACAGCTTGGAATGCATACTCAAGCGGCCCCATACGGGCATACCGTCCCAATAAAGCCGATAGCGTTCATCTTCGATGGCGCCCTCGCCGGCCGCAACTCGCTCATTAAGTTCTTCGAGGAGCAGCTGGTAGACATCGATGGCCTTTTGGGTTCCCCGGCCGACCACGGCGGGCCCCATCAGGGTCGTACCGTCGAAAAACGTCAGCGGGGACGGGCGGGCGGCCGCGGCCGCCAGGCACTTATCCCACAGATTTGAGCATTCGCGCGACAGGGCCACCGCGTTTTTAAATTCATCCATATCCAGCTTGCGGCCGGCGACGTCTTCCAGCGGCTGGACGATATTCTCCATCTGCCGTGAAATGGATGTGATGTGCACCGGGGTAACCTCGGGAACGTTTCGGTAGGTTTCGATGCCCACAACCGGCACGTTAAATCGCTTGGCATACCAGTTGAACCAGTCCTGAACGTCGCGGCACTGGTTGGTGTTGTATACCAGCACATCGGGTCGAGGGATGCTTTCAATCCCCTTGAAAATATTTGCCAGCGGCGTGACGTTTTCGAGAAACGCTCCGATGTCGGCAGTAAGATAGGAACAGATCTCCGGGGAATACCCCATGGCATTGGCCTTGGGGATCAGGTCCGTGGCCATGCGGGTGCTGCCGAGCATGGCGGAATGCGTTTCCGGAAAATAAATCAGATATCCCATCCCCCTTAGAATTTCAGCCGGGCCCACGCTGGTGCACCAGGCGATCTTCTGTTTCCCGGATTTCGAGGCCGCATCCAGTTCGTAGTAGTAATCGGCCATGAATTTTCCAAGATCTTTCGCGGCATTAAGCCGCCGGATGATGACTTTTTTTTCTTCAGACATAATATTCCTCCATGGTCGCTGACAGTTTAACTGCTGTTTTCAATGGCATACAAAGCGGCCCCCACCGCACCCGTCAGTTGAGGATAGTCGGGAACCAGAATACTGCGGCCGATGATCTCTTCCATCATCCGGACCAGAAAGGGATTGTGGGCCACCACGCCGCCGGTCATAACCACATTCTCGCTCAATGAATCCATTTCCGAAACCCGCTTGATCACCGAGAAAAAGAGCCCTTTAACGATATCCGCGACTTTTCTGCCCTGGCGGATGTTCTGCAGCACTTCCGTGGCGGAAAATACCGTACAGAAACTTCCCAGTTTCACCATGTCTTCCGATTGCCTGGCCAGACGATCCATGTCTTCAAGCGGAATGTCCAGGCGGGGAGACATCTCTTCGAGAAAAGCGCCGGTTCCGGCCGCACATTTGCGATTCATCTTGAAACCGAGACGTCGACCGGCCTCGTCCAGTTTGATGATCTTGTTGTCCTGGCCGCCGATATCGATAATGGTGATAGCCTTCGGAAAGTAGAAATAACATCCTTTGGCATGACAACCGATTTCGGTACGGGTATCGTCGCTGTAAGCTACGTTTTTACGACCGTAGCCGGTGGACACGGTTCGGGCAATATGGCTCTCGTCGGCGCCGGCCATGTGAAGGGCGTTAGCCAGGCAGCGACGGGAAGCTTCGCCGAAATCGGTTCCGGAAGGCCGCACTTCCCGACCGAGCAGGTTTTTGTGTGCATCCATCACCACCGCCTTGGTTCTGGAAGCGCCCACATCAACGCCGATATACAGGCGCTTGCCCTCTTGTGTTTTCATTTGGTTCGTTTTCCAACGAATGCGAGAGAATACGGATCAAAAAGATGCAGCCGTCAAGCGATCACAGCCTTGAAACAGAAACCATCGAGACCGGCATCTACAGTCTTGATTCGAGTCCCTTGACCAGAGAACGAAGGGTCACGTTATAGGGTGTCGTCACACCGGCCTGCTCACCGTACTCAATAAATTTTCCGTTGATAAAGTCGATCTCGGTGCGGCGTTTATTTTCGATATCCACCAGCATGGAGGGTTTGTGATTGCCCGCGCTTTTCATATACTCCATGCAGTAGGGATAAAAATCCCATCCCAAGCTGATTTCATTGGCCCGGGCCACCTTGACACATTCTTTAACCAGAGAATCGATAATCTGGAAGACCATCGGGTCGCCCATGGCCTGCGCCATCGTCATACCCGTTACCGCACAAACGGGATTCATGCAGGCATTCAGAATCGCCTTGCGCCAGACCATTGTTACGATCCGATCGGTGTGGTTTGTCGGCAGGCCGCTCCGGGTGAGCGCCGCGGCAATGGCAACAGCAGCATCGGAAGTATCCGGATCCAGTTCCTGAATATGATGGGGGGGGTGATGAAACGGCATGTGCACGTGCCCCGGCTTTAGAAGTCCGCATCCATAATTGACAACGGCGCGCAGGACCGGTTTTTTGCCGAGAGTCGCAGCAATGGCAAGCTCCGTATCGATCCCATTCTGCCAACTGACGACATACATGCCCTCGCAATGGAAGCCCTCTATGGCTGAGGCGATCAGCGGAATCGCGTTTGCCTTAACCGTCAGAAATATGACATCCGGCGGGTCGTCGGCAAGTTCGTCCACCGTGTGGCATGTTTTTGCAACCGGATGGCGGATATTTTCGGCGCCTTCAATAATAATTCCCGGATTCACTGCCGGCGCTATCAATTCAGGTATCACATCACAGAGGGTAACTTCATAACCCCCTTTCGATAGAAAGGCTGCAACGATACATCCCACCGGCCCCGCACCCACCACCGCAAATTTTCGGGGACGAAATTTCGACTGACTTTCCATCAAGACCCCCTTTTTGCTATACGTAAATGATTCGCTGAACCCGAAGAGCTGTAGTTCGAGACCTTTTCAAAACATCCACTTTGGCCCCATTAAGGTCTCAATTCTTTTATGGCCTGATCAAGCCGGCAACCATTGAGGCTTTGTCAGCCGTTCGTTTCTAAAATGCCGAAAGCTTTGGCGTCCAGAAGTTTGATGCCGTTTTTTTGCAAGACATTGATGGCCGCGTCGTTGTCGCTGAATCGAAATATCATCACGGCGTTTCCGACTGAAAATCCGACAAACGCATAGGTATAAAGAACATTGATATGGGCATCCAGCAGCGATTTCAGCATCGCCGCCAGGCTGCCGGGTTTATCTTCGATCTCCGCCGCGATGACTTCAGTGACCATCGCCGGCATTTGCATCTGCATCAGGATTCGTCGACTGGTGGTGATGTCCGAAACCAGAAGGCGCAGCTGGCCAAACGCACCGGTATCCACCAGGTTTAAAGCTCGCAGGTTAATACCGGCATCGCCCAGTGCTTTGGTTACTTCGTAAAGGCGCCCCGGTGAATTCTCAATTGAAATGGTAATTTGTTTTAATTTCATTAGGCCTCCGCTCTGACCGATCTTAATAAAATTTCATCCTGGCATGATGTGCAGGGGTCGTGACAAGTGCATCAAAGAGAAAAAAATATAGTAAATCTCGGACGATCCGTCAAGCAAAAAGGATATGAAAAAACCGTCTCCCTTCCTATCCACCGGCCGCTCCGGACGATTGCTTGATGCGAATTTCAAAGTGAATTCCACCCTGTTGTTGCAGCTGCAGGGTTTATTCCTGCTGCGACGGCATCCGGATCGACAGCACCGGGCAGTTTGCATAGCGGATCACCTTCTCGGTCACGGAGCCGAACATAAATTTCCGCCAGCCGGTAAAGCCATGGGTCGCAATGATGATCATGTCCATATTTTCAGTATCCGCCAGTTTGACAATCTGGGTAGCCGGATCACCCTGGATGACCACCGTGCGGGACTGGATACTTTGCGAAACTTTTTCCTGCTGCATCTTTTTCAGAGATTTTACGGCGGACTGTTCCATCTCTTTTTCATATAACGGCAGATTAAAGCTGGTGGGATCATCATGGATCGGGATTACCGGAATAGGCGTTACGACATGGACCAGAATCAGTTCGGCCCTAAAATGTGTGGCCAATTCACAAGCCACCTTGAGCGCTTCATGGGATGGCTCGCTGAAATCAGTCGGACAACATATTTTTTTAATGGGCAACATGTCGTGTCTCCTTTTCAATAGATGGTTGTATACGGAAATAAATGTGAGACCGTTTTGTTCGAGAACCACCGGCACACACCCGGGCACGCAGTCTTAGAACGGCCAGAATTGATTGTCGTTCCAGATTTTTTCCTTGAGAGCCTGATCGATTCCGGTCAGATATTTCAAATGCGAACGCTCCCAGTCGGCCAGCCAGTTGTATAGTCTTTTTTCATCGGTATCGGTTGAGGCATTGGCCCTATCCGCATACAACTTGATGGCGCGCTCCTCCATCAGCATGGCGGCGGATATGGCGGCGGCTTCAAATTCAGCCGCGGAAATCCGATCCTGCAAAGGACTTGACAGGACCAGGTCGGAGATCTGGCTGCTGGTCGTGTCGTCAAAATTATTTCGAGTAAATTTTTTCCGGGACTGATACATTTTCAACTCTTCGACCAACAGCTGAATATGATTTTTCTCTTCATCCGCCATCAGTTCAAAAAAACGCCGGGTCGCTTTGTCCTGGATATTGACGGACACCATTTTATAGAACGCATACCCTCTTTTCTCCAGCAAAAGCGCTTCCTTCAACACATCAGCCGGGTCTGTCTTCATGTTTTGCCTCCTTTTTAAATATCCATATCAATAATTAGGCATTTTGTAAAAAAAAAGCAATACCTGGAAACAAACTATATGGAGGGTCCCAGATACCGCCGATTCAGAGATTATTTTAGAAGTCCACGGAATGCATATTGACAATCTGTTTACAAAACATGTTATCATTACCAGTAACACCTTAATCTAGCATGAAAAACATGACAAGGTATACCATGCCCATGAGGAGTTTATTATGGATGCCGGCCGAATCAAGTTTTTAAAACTGGAATGGGCCGGGTATTACCCCGGCGTAATCGGCAAAGTGACGGCGCTTCACGCAGTCTATTATTACAAGAACTGGAACTTTAACATGTCCTTTGAAGCCCAGGTCGCCCGGGAACTCTCCGCATTTTTTGTTAACTTCCGCAAAAAGCGGGATGGATTCTGGACGATACGCGCTGACGGAGCATTTGCCGGTGCGGTTGCCGTCGACGGCCAACTGGCCGACACAGAGGGCGCCCGCCTGCGCTGGTTTATTGTGGAACCGGAGCGGCAGGGCATCGGCATCGGAAAACTACTGCTTGAAAAAGCCGTCGCGTTTTGTAGAAAAACCGGGCATCGCAAAATTTTCCTATGGACCTTTCAGGGGCTGGATGCAGCCCGCGGGCTTTACGAATCCGAGGGGTTTAAACTGGTCGAGGAACATCCGGTGGACCAGTGGGGTGGAAAGATCACCGAGCAGAGGTTTAGATTAACTTTGAAATAAAACCCATCTCAAGGAAGCAGATGGGGAGGGCGAGGCCTCCGTCCATGGGTAGATACCTTCTGACTCGTCAGATAACGCAGCCATCGGACATTAGATGTGTTTTTTAAGATGGGTTCCGCTGTATCAGCTTGTATGAACCAGCGTCCGTGGGCCGGTTGAGGTTTCGGCGGTCCAGTCCTTGGGCTGCCGGATCTTGTGGTACTCGTCCAGCTTGTCGAGCCTGGCAAGACGTTCGATGATGAGTTGCCAGGCACAGTCCACTTCCCTTCCGATCACCGCGCTGATTTCGCATTTGCCGTTAAGGGTTCCGCCGCACGGTCCGTTAAAGAGCCGCTTGGCGCAGCGCGCCACCGGACAGATGCCGCCGGTATGGGTCAGGATGCAATCCCCGCACCCCAGGCATTTTTCATTCCATTCCCCGGGCCGATCCAGCGCCCCCAGAAAGGTGGTATTCAGTGCCGGGATTACGGGCAAATCCTCAAAAACAGCTGCCAGGGTTTGAACACCGGCACCGCAGGCCAGCGATAAAATCGCATCGACACCGTCGGGAATCTCAAGGAAATTGACAATCCAGTCCCGCTCACATTGTCTTTCAATGGTATTAACTTCAAAGGCCGGCGGGTTCTCCTTTTGGCTGAATTCCTGGGCCAGCGCACTCGCAAGCCGCCGCGCTTCCTTATCGCCCCCTGTCAGGCAGACGGTTACACAGGTGCCGCATCCCATGACCAGAACCTTTTGATATTCCGAAAGGGATAAAACGATCTCCTGAAATGGTTTTTGACTGCCGACAATCATTTTCCGTTACCCGTCTGAAGGCCCCGCCCTATGGCAATTCGTTTCCAGGTGCTTAAGGGGAAGGATTTTTTATGTTCGGGACATAAGGCTTCCACTTCCCTGTTCAGTTTCTCAGAAAGCGTTTTCCCGATGCCGGCGGTATAAACCGGCTCACCGCAAACCATACAATGCACCAGCGCCATCTCTGCTACTTCATTCCAGCCGCCCTGTAACAACTGGTTGAATTCGATCGCCGCCTGGGGGCAGATGCGCCAGCAGTTGCCGCAGCGGGCGCAAAGTGACAGGTTATGGCAAATCTTACGGTTGTTCCCCTTGTCCATGTAATTCAGCGCACTGGCCGGGCAGTTCTGGACACAGGCCAGACAACCGTTGCATTTTTCGTTAACTTTAAAAAATGACATTTATTCTATCCTTGATGAACTCGTAAAAAGGCAAAATTCACCTTGTCTGTCATTCCGGGCTTGACCCGGAATCCATTATTTTCAGCTGGTATGGATTCCCGCTTTCGCGGGAATGACGGCTTTGGGGACTTTTTACGAAGCCGTCATCCTTCAGAAGACCATCGATCTCATCACACAGGCTATCTTGGCGGCAGACTGGACCATCTGCGGATTCTGGAGCATATGCGGTGCATCGTATGCCACTGCCCCGGTTGTACATATACGCACGCATTCCGGTGCTCCGCCGCACAGGTCGCATTTGAACGATTTGCCCCGCTCCTCGTCAAACCCCATAGCCCCGAAAGGACAGGCCGACACACACATCCGGCAGCCGACACACTTCTGATGGTTGATCAAAACGCGGTTCAGCACTTCATCCCGGAAAATCGCATCATTCGGGCATGCCGCCAGACAGGGCGGATCATCACACTGCTGACAGGTCATCGGCAGGAAAAAGGTGTCGTCGTCGGACTCTCTCATAACCCGTATACATGACCGGTCGCGATTATTAATTCCGGTTTGCCTTTTCGAGCAGGCGACTTCACAGTCCCCACAGCCGTTACATTTTTCAGGGTAGATCACCAGGGTTTTAGAATGCATCTTTCAGCTGTCTCCAATGATTAATTTTGCCGTTTTGAAATGTTCATAATAAAGAACATAATTTTTAATCACTATAAATATCAATTCGATATACGTCAAGATTTTTTTTAAATTTTTAATAAGTAATATTCAACATACTGTATTAAATTATTTAATTTAAACAACGTTATTTGCGCTTATATTTTCAATTTTGTTCACTATGATGAACTTATGTCAGTCGAGCTGCGAATACCGGCACATCCCAATTATGGAACCGCCCCCGGGACACCACCCCCTCACAGATAGCCGCTGCCATCGCTATTACCCAACCCCCTTTCACCGGATGTGCACACTTTATTGTGCAGCGTGCACATATTAATGTGCAAATCCCGGCTGTTCGGCGGGGCGGGCGAATCTTTTCCATGATACCTCCGCTGAATATTTGCCAAATGATTTCTTGTGCTTATAATGGTTTAAAGGCGGTATAGATCGCCCGGAAGGGGTCTGGCACACTTATTGAAGGTTGATTATTAAAGACTTTTCCTTTAATAATCAATGAGTGTACACTTGATACACCGACATGCATGGTGAAAAAAATGAACCCAATGTTCAGGCTTTCCATATTTATCGCAATTTTTTCCATCTGTCTGTTTTCCTACCTGTTGCTGCCATTTCTATATCCATCCACGGACCTGACAGGCCTGCTGGAAGTGTTCGACAGTCCGGCTGCTAATTTTATTTTCTTTTTAGCAGTTTCACTGACAATTGCATACCTGCTGACTAAAATCTTTAACGCCGTCTTCGGCTTGTTTCATTACCGCAAAACCCATGAACCCAAAATCGGTGAGATCCTGATGTCTCTGGACTTGGTTTCCAGGGACGACCTTGTAAAAGCGCTCCGCCTGCAAAAAATGAAACTGGGTGAGATCCTGGTTGAATTCGGCCGCATTTCACCCGAACAGCGCGACTTTGCCGTAATGCTTCAAAAAACACAAAAAAACCGCAGAATCGGAGAAATCCTGAAAGAACTTGGGTATTCCACTGAGGAAGATATACGCTGGGGGCTAAACCGAGCGCATCGAAAACTCGGCAAGACCTTAAGCAAATTAAAACTGGTCGACAACTATGACATTAACTGGGCCATGTCTCTGAAGGATAGCTATTTTATCGATAGCGATGGGAGGATTGTCGAAAAAATACCGGAACCGATCATCCCCCGCCCCAAAATTACCAAAAAATGAACACCCACCTTCACCATGTCCACATCTTTGCGTCAGATATTGACATAAGCATCCGATTTTACACGAATCTTTTCGGTGGTGAAATCATCCTCGACAGTGTCATGGCCGGTTCAAGAAACGTGTTCATTCGAATTGGCAGCGGCAGGCTGCATCTCTACGATCAGCCCCCAAAAAACCCGGGAAGGGGCAGCATTCACCACTTTGGTATTCAAACCGACGATCTCGCCGGTATGGTGGATCGGCTGAAGCTTGCGGAAATTCCCCTTAAAAAGAATATTACCGACCTGGGCCTGTGGCGGTACATCATGGTGCCGGCGCCGGATGGCGTATTGATCGAACTCTTTGAGGTAAACCGGGAAAAAATTCCAGCCGAGTATCAAAGCTATTTTGCGTAACCCGCACTATTGTGATACCACCAGATATCATGTTGGCGGACCCCCGGGCCACTGCCGGACAGATTGAAAAGCACAACGGCAAAGAATAAAACACTGGGCTCCGACCGATTGGGTCGCAGATGCATAATATAAAACGCTTAAATAAGATCAAGACAACCTCATTATCCTTCTGCCTGCGCGAAACCCCCTTTGGACCGGTGGCACTTGTCTGGTCACGCTTTCACGGCCGGCCCATGATCCAGCGTGTTATTCTCTCCAAACCCGGTTCTTCGGCCGGATTGATAGTGGCCGCCGGGTATCCTGATTGCAGCTCATCTTCCTGCCCTGAAATCGATACGGTTGCCGATCGGGTCGCGGCATTTCTGGCCGGAGACGATATCCACTTTCCCCTGAATACGATTCGTCTGGACTTTTGCTCATCTTTTCAACAGAAGGTGTTATACGCGGAGCACGGCATACCCCGGGGAAGTGTCAGCACCTATCAAAGGATTGCCAGGCGTGTGGGAAATGTTAAGGGCGCCCGGGCGGTGGGCGCCGCCCTTGCCGGCAACCCGTTTCCCATCATTATCCCCTGTCACCGGGCCATCCGGTCCGACAGAACCCTCGGCGGGTACCAGGGCGGCCTTAACATGAAACGGACATTACTCGAAATGGAAGGCGTTCGTTTTGATCCCTCCGGACGGGTCGAAACGGATGCATATTTCTACTAACAACTGCTTACTTGGAGCCTCCATGGTATCGCTTAAAGATCTGAACCAATCATTAACAAATTCCGAACGCCGCTTTATCGCACGGCTGGATACTGCGCCCAGTATCCAGGGTTTCCTTGACAAACTCACCTACAGCAACGATGGAACTTACCGCTGCCCGCTGCGCGTCCTGCGCGAACGAACCGGCCATTGCTTTGACGGCGCCTTGTTTGCGGCAGCCCTGCTGAGCCGTCTGGGACATCCCCCTTTGATCCTGGAAATGCTGCCGAATGATCGGGATGACGATCATCTGCTGGCATTGTTCAAAAGGGACGGCCATTGGGGCGCGCTGGCCAATTCCAATTTTGCGGGACTGCGTTTTCGCGAGCCGATTTATCGCAATTTAAGGGAATTGGTCATGTCCTACTTCGAGCAGTTTTATAATGTGGCATGCGAAAAAACACTGCGAGGCTACACCCGGCCTTTAAATTTAAAAGCGTTTGACAAACACCTGTGGATAACGCAGGATAAGCCCCTTGAGCAGATCGCCCAACGGCTGGATCGTATCGGCAGGGTATCGCTGTTATCGGAAGAAATGATTAAGAACCTCTCGCCGGTAGACAAACGTTCCTGGCAGGCGGGTTTGCTGGGTGCAAATGAAGCCGGCCTCTATCAACCGACCCGCAAGATACGGATACACTAAATTCCTGAATACGCATGAGTTAACGACCACCCCTAAAAGGGGTATCTTAATGGTGGCCCTAAAAAGGTCCACAATAAGGTTTGTGGGGTTAATTCATATCGATATTAAAGGGCCTCATGACATGGCAAAGCGTGAAACCGTTGTAGAAAAAAAATCATGGAAACCCGGAAACGTCCTCTCGCCGCTGCCGGCTGTGCTGGTAACCTGCGGCGGAACCCCCCAGTGGAAACCGAACATCATCACGATTGCCTGGGTCGGAAATGTATGCAGTGAGCCGCCCATGCTGTCGATTTCCGTCCGCCCGGAACGCTATTCCTATGAAATCATCCAGGCCACCAAACAGTTTGTCGTTAATGTTCCTTCTCTCAGACAGGCCAAGGCAACCGACTGGTGCGGCATGGTTTCCGGCCGCAAGGTGGACAAGTTCGCCCAAACCGGCCTGACAGCCGCGCCGGCCCTGAAGTTGCAGTGTCCGATCATTCAGGAGTGTCCACTCAACATAGAGTGCCGCATTCAACAGTCAGTAAAGCTGGGTTCTCACACCATGTTTGTGGCCGAAGTGGTTGCCGTGCAGGTGTCGGCGTCGCTGCTCGATAGCAGAGGCCGCCTGCATTTAGAAAAAGGCGGCCTGCTGGCATTTGCCCACGGGCAGTATTTTGCGCTGGGCCGCAGCCTGGGCCGCTTCGGTTTTTCCGTGCAGAAAAAAAAGCGAAAACCACGCTCGTAACGGAATCGGTGATCTGTTCTACCACATCCAAAAGTTCTACAGTCTAATTTTTTCGAAATAGACTCCAGTTCTTATGCCGAACTTTATTGCGATTTTGGGGACGAATCATCTATGAATTCATTTTATTAATATGGACTGAGGCAAGCTATATTGCATTCGAAGAACCCCCGAAATTTTATGATTGACGAATGAAATCATGCAGGCTGAAGTTATTGATGATACTATTAAATTTTGAGAAAAACCTTATGCATGCTCTGGCTCAGCGTGAAGCTTAAGACCTAACGCGCGCACCACTTTCAGTACCGTAGCAAACTCCGGGTTGCCTTCTGAAGAAAGAGCTTTATAAAGGCTTTCGCGCCCTAACCCCGTTTCACGCGCGATCTGGGACATACCACGAGCGCGTGCAATGGCTCCCAAAGCTTTTACCACTATAGCCGGCTCGCCATCCTCCAAAGCGGCTTCAAGGTAAGCAGCCATATCTTCTGGGGTTTCCAGGTATTCAGCAGCGTCATAAGGTCGAGTTTTGGTTTTTGCCATTATAGCCTCCTATAAATCATGCGCCAGCTTCAGCGCCGTCTTGATATCTGCACCTTGGGTACGCTTGTCACCGCCGGCAAGCAGAATGATCAACGCCCGTCCGCGCTTTACAAAATATATTCGATACCCAGGTCCATAGTCTATCCGCAATTCGGATACTCCCTCGCCTACCGGCTTAACATCGCCAGCCAGGCCAAGCTGTAAACGGTCAATCCGAGTTTGAATTCGCGCTCGCGCCTCACGGTCTCGCAATCCACTTAACCACTTAGAAAATATTTCAGTCTGACGGATTTCAAACATAGTTGAGTGTATCCTATAAAATACAATATTGCAAGTGCCAAGCTTCTGCCTTGTGATAGTCGAAAAAATAATCGGTTGCCTGGGATACTTTCATGTTGCACCTCCTTTTGGGATTAACGATAGGCTTGAGTGCCTAATCGCTATACAAACAATTATATGATTTGATAGCCAAATCAGCAACATAAAAGCCTGGGGAGGTGTATCAGTCAAGGCAAGGCATCTACACTTTTAAGAGGCATTAAAAATACCCGATGGGGATTACATATCATGAAGGAGCAGCATACTCATGATAGTCCTATTTTAAAATTAAAAAAGCCCAGACGGAAACTAATAGCCGAAATTGTATTACGGGGCAAATAAAACATCGAAATTTGGTAGTGTTGAAATTTTCAGTTAGAACATGGCCAATTAAATGACCGGAAAAGCGGGTTGACGGTAATGCTTATTCAATGGAAATGGCTTCCATCGTCCATTGTCGCATTTGTGTGCTTAGTGAAAAGCCCAGTCCAGGCTGATTGGGAACTTCTATCTGCCCATTGTTGATTTTCAACCGTTCATTGAAGAGCGGTTCCAGCCATTCGAAGTGTTCAAGCCACGGTTCTCTCGGATAGCAGGCGGCCAGATGGATATGGATTTCCATTACGAAGTGTGGCGCCATGCCCAAACCCGCCTGGTCTGCCAGGTCGGCCAAGCGCAGAAAGGGGGTGATGCCCCCGATCCGAGGGGCGTCTGGCTGGATGATGTCCACCGACCCATGGGTTATCAGACCACGGTGTTCGTCAACGCTGGACAGCATCTCTCCAGTTGCGACTGGGGTATCTATCGCGGCAGCGAGGGCGGCGTGGCCCTCGGCATCATATGCATCAAGAGGCTCTTCGATCCATGCCAAATTTAGTGCTTCAACCTGGCGGCCGAAGCGCAAGGCAGCCATTCGGTCCCATTGCTGGTTGGCATCGACCATGATCGGCACCTCATCCCCCAGGTGTTTACGGAGGGCTTCGACGCGTTTGAGATCCGCCGCCATGTCCGGCTGGCCGACCTTAATCTTCACCCCCTGGATGCCTCGTTCAAGTGAGCGATCGGCTTTTTCGAGGATTTCCTCAATCGGGGCCTGAAGATAACCTCCGGATGTGTTATAACACGGCACGGAATCCCGGTATGCCCCGATGAGTTTGGCAAGCGGAAGCCGGGCCCGCTTCGCTTTCATGTCCCAGAGCGCGATATCGATGGCGGCCATCGCCTGGACCGCAATGCCGCTGCGGCCAACCGACGCCCCAGCCCAAAGCAATTGGCTCCAGATTTTCGAAATATCATTCGGGTCTTCACCAACTATCAGCGGCGCAATCTCGCAGGCATGCGCAAACTGTCCTGCACCTCCGCACCTAAGGGCATAGCTGAAGCCTAAGCCGTCATAACCCTGAGCGCTGTCGATTTCTGCAAACATCAAGTTTACATGCTGTAGAGGTCGTTGTCGGCCGACAAAAACTTTGGCATCGCTGAAGGCATGGTCCAGGGGCAGCAGGACCTTGGAAAGCTTGATACGAGCGATGTGATCTCCTTCACACTGGCTTCTCATAGTGTCTACCTTTGATAGGTTTTCCTTCTAACGTGAGTTGGCGCCGGCCTGGCGGATCAAGTTATAGGGGCGGGATTAAACAGCACTAAATCATTGTGCAGCCCGAGACGATCCGCGGCGGCTGTTTTTCGTCCGCTGGCAACATCAAGAATTAGGTGAAACAACTCCCAACCGACATCGGCTATACTGGCGTCTCCGGTTGCGATCCGGCCGGCGTCAAGATCGATTAGATCGTGCCAGCGCCTGCTTAAGTTTGAGCGGGTGCAGACCTTGATCACAGGGGCCATCGCCAAACCGTAGGGTGTGCCGCGTCCAGTGGTGAATACCTGCAATGTGATGCCGGCGGATAGCTGCAGTGTGCCACAAACGAAGTCGCTGGCCGGTGTCGCCGCGAACACAAGACCCTTGGTGCGCAGGCGCTCTCCGGGGCCAAGCACGTCAACCAGCGGGCTGGTGCCGGACTTGACGATCGAACCCAACGCCTTTTCCACGATATTGGCCAGGCCTCCCGCCTTGTTGCCGGGCGTGGGGTTTGCACTGCGGTCGACCCCACCGGCTTGCAGGTAGCGGTCATACCATGCCATCTCGCGAAGCAGCGCTTTTGCTATGGTTTGATTGCTGGCGCGGGGTACCAGCAGGTGAACAGCATCCCGTATTTCGGTCACCTCCGAGAAGACCACCGTTCCCCCGGCGCGCACCATCAGGTCGGCTGCAAAACCGACTGCGGGGTTGGCGGTAATGCCGGAGAAGGCATCACTACCGCCACATTGCAGGCCGACCCTCAGGTCGGACATCGGGCAGGTTTTACGACGTCTCCGGTTCAAACGAACCAGCTTCTTTTCCGCTGCCTCAAGGATTGCTGAAACCATGGCATCAAACCCATAAAGATCTTCATCCTGGAGTTCAATGATGCTGGCTTCCGCCTGCTCTATATCCTGAAGCAATCGCTGCGGCATCAGCTTCTCACAACCAAGTCCTAAGACCAGAACTTCGCCTCCTAAATTGGGATTGACAACCAAGTTCTGAAGGGTCCGAATCGGCACAACGGCAGCCGGAGCATCAATTGCCACGCCGCAGCCATAGGCATGGTTGAGGGCGATTACGTCATCGACGTACGGATAGCGAGGCAGTAGATCCTGCTTGATACGCCGGACAGCATAATCAGCAACGGCGGCAACACACTGGACGCTGGTGGTAATTCCCATGATGTTTTTTGTCCCCACTGTGCCGTCTGCGTTGCGGAACCCTTCAAAGGTATAGCCTTCAAGCGGCTTCAGATCCGGCACCGGTCTAGTGCCACGGGCTATCTCCGCCAGAGGTAACACCTCCGGCAGGCGAACCCGTACTTCACTGATCCAACTGCCCCGGGCAATTGCATCGGCTGCATATCCAATAACCTCACCATACCGCATGATGGGGTCGCCTGCAGCTAGATCGGCAAGTGCTACCTTGTGACCCTGGGGAACGTCGTCTATCAGTTTGATGCCGTTATCAAGCAATTCACCGCTCTTGAGACCACCGGCAATAACGACAATAGCGACGTTATCGTGCTCGTCCACTTGAATAGTCTGATGTCCAGTCTTGGTGATTCCCATCTGCGATTCCTTGGTCTGAATAGTTCTGCTGAAGAGCGACCACTCTTTAAGCGGTGCTTCCAGTGCGTTTGTTCTTCCGATAGCTCTTGATGGTCGTGTAAATCGAGTAGCCTACCGACATAAAGATCAGCACCCAGAGAAACATAGCGATCGGGCTCTTGGTGAAAAAGATCGTCAGGGTACCGAAGGATTCGAGGCTTTTGACGAAATAGACCTCCGCCGATTTGCCGAGAATGAAACCGATAATGAAGGGGGCGATCTCGATGCCGACTTTCTGCGCCAGGTAGCCGAAGATGCCGAAGATCAGCAGGGTCCAGACATCGAACATTACGCCGTAATTGATAGCGTAGGAACCGACCACACACATCATCAGGATGATCGGATAGAGAATATACTTGGGGACTGTGATCACCTTGACAATGTACTTGATGGCATAAAACATGACAAGGAACATAATAAGATTGGCTATCAGCAGGGCCAGCATCATGGTATGCCAGGTCCCCAGATTTTCGCCGATGAACAGCGGGCCGACCTGGATTCCCTGCAAGGTGAAAGCGCCGATCAGCACTGCGGTGGTACTGTCACCAGGGATTCCCAGAGAGAGTAGAGGGATCAGCGCACCGCCAGTCAGGCCATTGTTGGCCGCTTCAGAAGCGATCACCCCCTCCGGGGCCCCCTTACCCATTTTTTCCGGGTTCTTCGAGAAGTTCTTGGCTTGAGTGTAGGAAAGCACCGAAGCCGCACTGCCGCCAACCCCGGGTAGCATGCCGATGAATGTGCCAAGGAGGCCGGATCGGAAAAGGTTGATGACCTGTCCTTTAAAATAGTGAATGGAGAACTTGGAGCGCTTTGACAGCGACAGATCTGTGCCCAAGGGTTCATCCCGGCACCCCTTCTCCGCTTCTTCGAGGATGGTGGCTAAGCCGAACAGGCCGATCAACACCGGCATCAGCGAGAACCCATCTTCAAGGTAATATTCCAAGAAGGGAAACATCAGCCGGATGTCGCCGTTCCCTCCCAAGGAGATGTCGTAAGTTCCGATCAGACTGAACAGCACGCCGAGCACCCCGCTGAAGATCCCCGCCAGAAGGTTTTTCGATAGGGATGCGATCACCGTCAGGGCGAGAAAGATGATCAGGAACTTTTCGATGTAAGAGAACTTAATCGCAACATCCGCCAGCACCGGCGCGAAACAAAACAGGATCACTGCACTGAGAAGCCCTCCGAACAACGAAGAGACGATACCGATCTTGAGTGCCTTTTCACTCTCCCCCTTAAGCGTCATGGGATAGCCATCAAAAGTGGTGGTAATCGAGGATGGGGTTCCGGGGATATTCAAGAGAATCGCCGGGACCAGACCTCCGGAAATTCCACCTACGTATAGCCCGAGGAGCAATGCCAGCCCCTGGTTGAGATTCAAGGCATAGGTCAGTGGCAGACAGACCGCCACTGCCATGGTCGCGGTCATTCCCGGAATGGCCCCGAAGATGATTCCGATCATCACTCCGACGGGAATCAGCAGATAATAGGTAACCGACAGGTCCGCAAAATATTCCATAACAAACTAATCTCCACGTCTTCAGGGCAGGGAAATATTGAACAGCTGCGCCAGCACGTACCAGGCGACACTCGGAGCAATCAGGGCGTTCAGGCTGATTGCCAGGAGCTTGCGGCGGTCAACCCCGTGCACGTAGAGCAGAGAGAGCAGGAAAATGAAAGGGATCGACACGAACAGGAAGCCGAAGCCCATGTTCGGGAAAAACCTGCCTACATAGTCCATCAGCAGAAAATAGGCGACGGTCAGCACCAGAGTCCCACCGAATCTGAGCTTGTCCATATTTGCCAGACTGAATGCCATCTTGCGTTTGCCGCTGCGCAGGTCTCGCACATAGGGGATGCCATAAATCAGGAAAATCAGCAGCACGAGGAACAGCAATACCCAGATCACAATGGTCGGAAAAAAGGTATGCGATTCCTTGAAATCGATAGAAACCTTAAACAATGACGACAACCCATTATCCATGGAAGAACCTTTTGATCAGCTGGTAATGCCCCGGCTTATCCGGTGAAACCCTCTTGTCCTGAAATTAAGCTTGCTCCCCCCGCACCAGGGATCGGGGGGAGGTTGAGGATGCCTTACTTGATGGCGTTGATGATTTTTCTATACTTCTCATTTTTCTCTTTCAAGTACGCCTGGGCCTCACCAGAAGGCAGGAAGTCCGGGATAAAGAAGGATTTTTTTTGCGTCTGCTGGATCTTGCCTTCGGCATAGATTTCGCTCAGAGCCTTGTCCAGATAGCTGATAATTTTCGGGTCCAGTTTCTTGTTGTAGAGGATGAAAAATTCCTTGTCGAAAGTGAAATTGCTTTTCTCGTCATAGGGCACATAGGCATTGGGCTCCACATACTGCAGTAGTTGCTCGCGATTGGTCCCCCCCATCCCTTGCGGGTTGGCCTGCTGAATTGTCTGCTGGCGGGCGGTCAACCAGACAAAACGCATCGCCTTCTGGTCGTCGGCTGGCAGCCGGGTGTACTGCTCGTTGGCCTGCACCGACCCGTTGATCAGATCGGCCTGGCCGTCAAACAAGAGCTGGTCCTTGGCCGACTGCGAGCCTGTGTTCACCGCCACCAGATTGGCTTCCATCCCCGGATACTTGAGTTTAATGGCATTTTTCAGCGCAGAGTAGCCTATCTCCGAGACGCCACCGGGCTGGATGGCCACCCGCACCTTGGTCCCTTTACCGCAGGCGGCGATGATGTCTTTGATGGTCTGGTAAGGGGACTTTTTCGGCACCAGGTAAGCATTGCCGGGGTTGATGGCGAGTGTCGGCCCGATGATGTAATTCTGGAAGATGTCATCGTACCCCTTGACGCCGTAGAGGTTGCCTAGGTAGGACTGGTCGTGGAAGATCATGATAGTGTTGCCTCTGGCGCCAGCCTGTTCGAGAGCCTTAAAAGCGGCACTCACCCCAGTGGCATCAACTTTGACGTTGATATCCAGTTTCTTGGCCAGCGCGGCCGCGACGATGCTGGAGTTTTGATAGGTATCCCCACCAGTCGATTTGGACCCGATGACAATCCGCAGGTTCCCCTTGATTAATTTTTCAGCGGCCATGCCAGGAGTAACCGACAGCAGGGCCAGGGCAAGCAACACCACTCCTGTACTCAGCAAAATTCTTTTCATTGATCTCCTCCTTTCTTGGTCAGTGAACCTTTGACATCAGCATTGTTGCGGATGTCGGGTTGTTGGTGATAGCCCCGTGATAACTTTCGATGTTCCCTGAAATCAGGGCCATATTTTCGTTCCGCCCTCCGAACAGAGAGTCTGAGACGTGTCGTATAATCAGTTTTTGACCAGTTTCCCAGGCTCATGACCGCAGCCAAGGTACGGGTCACGGCAATCAGTGCCCCCGAATGCCAGATCGGTGACACAATCGGTGAATACCCCCCGGAATTCTGCTGACATTAATGCAGCGAGCGTAGATCGCTTTACCATTATTCACTTACTATAACGCCAATCGGCCGGGCGGCATCTGACTTTCTTAAGCGCTTAACTTCGACCTGGGCAAGTTTTTCATAGTGTCGCACCAACGCACCATGGTCTAGATGGTCCATTCCATCCACCTTCATCGCCTGCATCATTTCCATAACGGCAGCGGTCAACGGCAAAGGGACACCGATCTCATGGGACGTTTCCAGCACGTTGCCGAGGTCCTTGATGTGCAGGTTAATGCGGAAACCGGGGTCGAACTTGCGGTCGAGGACCAGCGGCACCTTGGCATCCAGCACCATACTACCAGCCAAACCGCCGCGGATAGCCTGGTAAACGAGTTCCGGTTCGACACCGGCCTTAGTAGCCAGTACCAGAGCTTCGGACATGGCGGCAATGTTCAGGGCTACGATGATCTGGTTGGCCAACTTAGTGATGTTGCCGGCGCCGACATCGCCCGTCAGCACCACCGACCCTGACATTGCCTTCATGATGTCGTAGCACTTGTCGAACACCGCCTTTTTCCCACCGACCATCACCGAAAGGGTGCCGTCGATGGCCTTGGGTTCGCCCCCGCTGACCGGTGCGTCAAGCAGCTCCACCCCTTTTTCCGCCAATTGCGCTGCGATCTCGCGGCTCACTAGGGGGGCAATGGAACTCATGTCGATGACGATCATGCCCGGTCGGGCTGCCTCGATAATCCCCCCGTCACCTATCACCACCTCCTTGACGTGGGGGGAGTTGGGCAGCATGGTGATGATGATGTCGGTCTGTTCAGCGACCGCCCTGGGGCTGTTTGCCGCTGCTGCACCTACAGCGACAACCTCTTCCACCGGAATCTGATTCTTATCCATAACCACTAGCTGATAGCCGGCCTTGAGCAGGTTCTTGCTCATCGGCTTACCCATGATCCCCAGGCCGATAAATCCGATTTTCATCCTTGTATCTCCTTTTCTGATTGTCAAATGCGTGGGTCACGCGAGGCGTTCCGCTCCGAGGTCATCTAACAGGTTCTTCAACTTGGCCATGTTCTCTGGGGAGCTGCGGGTATTCGGGCGGATCGATTCGCCCACCTCAAAACCGAGCAGTCGCATGTAGTCCTTGGTCACCACTGGAAAGCTGCCAAGGTTGTAAGCCATGCGCATGGGTGCCAGGCGATACTGGGCTTCGAGCGCGCCAGCCAGGTCGCCAGCCATAAACTTGTTGTAAATCTCCACCACCAGCTTCGGCACGACGTTGGCCGAAGACGCCACGGTTCCCGCTCCGCCATAAACCAGAGTGCTGAGGATCAGAATGTCGCGCCCGGCGATCACCTTGAAATCGCGGTCACGGGTGCGGCGAATAAATTCCGCGGTCAGTGTCATGTCGCCGCTACTCTCCTTAATGCCGACGATGTTGGGGATGTCAGCCAACCGGTCTACCAGGTTGGCGGAGATCCCGCAGCGCATCCGGTCAGGGTTGTTATAGAGCAGTACGGGCAAGGAGGTGGCTTCGGCCACCGTTTTAAAGTGCTGGTAAAGCTCCTCGTCGCTGGGACTGAGGAACATGGGATGGAGCACCGAAATCGCCTGAGCTTTATGCTGTTCGGCCCATTTTGCCCAACCTACACATTCGCGCGTGGTGATTTCAGCGATACCGATATAAACCGGCACCCGTCCTTCGGCCTGATCCAAGGTGATGGCTGCAGCCCGCTCTTGCTCTTTACGGGCCAGCCCGTAAAACTCGCCGTTACTGCCGAGGGAAAGGATGCCGTGTACCCCGCCGGCGATGATGTGATCGACGATCTGCCGCAAAGGCCTTTCGTTGACCCGCTCCTGGTTGTCAACGGGGGTAACGATCGGAGGGATGACCCCCTTGATAAAACTGGTGTCCATAATCGATCCTTTTTGGTTGTCTGTCAGCGCACCAAGCAGGGGCGCTTGTTGTCGAAAGTCCAACCGGGGATTAGGTACTGCATGGCAATAGCATCGTCCCGTCCGTCGAAATCCATCGACTGACATAGCTCGTTGGCTTTTTCGATGGCGATGAAGTCAATTTCTAATCCCAGCCCCGGCTTCTCCGGGATGCTGAGCATACCATCGACGATTTTGTAGGGATTTTTTGTCAGGCGCTGTCCGTCCTGCCAGATCCAGTGGGTGTCGATGGCAGTGATCTTGCCGGGTGCCGCAGCAGCCACATGGGTGAACATCGCTAGGGAAATATCAAAATGGTTATTGGAGTGAGATCCCCAGGTCAGCCCCCATTCGTGGCACATCCGTGCCACCCGGACCGAGCCCTGCATGGTCCAGAAATGCGGGTCGGCCAGGGGGATATCCACTGAGTGCAGCTGAATGGCATGCCCCATCTGTCGCCAGTCAGTAGCAATCATATTGGTTGCGGTGGGCAAGCCGGTGGCGCGGCGGAACTCTGCCATCACCTCGCGCCCGGAAAAACATTTTTCCGCGCCGCAGGGATCTTCGGCGTAAGCGAGGACATCATGTTGGTCGCGGCATAAACGGACGGCCTCATCTAAGGACCAGGCCCCGTTGGGATCGATGGTAATCCGAGCTTTGGGAAAACGTTTAGCCAGCGCGGTGACTGCGGCGATCTCCTCCTCGCCGGAGAGCACCCCACCCTTGAGCTTGAAATCGTTGAAGCCATAGCGGGCGTGGGCCGCCTCAGCGAGGCGCACGATCGCTTCCGGGGTCATGGCGACTTCATGGCGCAGGCGTAGCCAGTCGTCAGGGTTGTCCGGATCGGACAGATAGGGTAGATTGGTCTTGTGCCGGTCGCCGATGTAGAACAGATAGCCGAGGGCTTCGACCGCAGATCGCTGCTGTCCTTCGCCTAGGAGGGCGGCGACCGGAACCTCAAGAAACTGTCCGAGCAAATCAAGCAGCGCGGCTTCCAGCGCGGTGACCGCATGGATCATTATCCGCAGGTCGAATGTCTGCAGACCGCGTCCTGCTGCATCACGGTCGGCATAGGTTTGCCGCACCTGATTGAGGATATTGTTATAGCGACCGATTGACTGCCCCACCACCATGGACCGAGCATCTTCCAGGGTCTTGCGGATCCCTTCACCCCCCGGCACCTCGCCGACCCCGACATGCCCATGACTGTCAGTAAGGATCAAGATGTTGCGGATAAAGAAGGGGGAATGTGCACCACTTAAATTGAGCAGCATACTGTCATGGCCGGCAACCGGGATGACCTGAAAATCAGTCACAACGGGTGTCCCCCCAGTCCCGGAGAGAGAATCGTTCAAGGCGGCCTCCTTTTCCGGCCTAACGCGAAGCGTGCGGCAGATGGGTTTGATTGTTGTTTATGTTAGCGCTATCATTAATATCTGTCAACAGGAAAATTAAAATGATATAAAAAAAGTGGCGCAGATAAGAAATTGTTATAACTATCTTATAATATTTATTTTCTTAATATTTTTGTATAGGATAGTTTTGATTATAAAGAGCGACTTTATTGTTGGCCGCATTAATTGGTAACGCTATCATATTGTCTTAAAAGCAAAATCAGGCTATACTGGTTGAAAAGGAGATTCGCCGCATGCAAGCTTTCCGATCAGAAAACAGCAGTCCGCGCGCCACAGGCAGTGTCACCCTTGGCGACGTGGCCAAACTGGCCGGAGTTTCACCCATCACTGTGTCCCGCGCCCTCAACCAGCCCGAAAAAGTGGCGCCTAAGACTCTGGCGAAAGTCCAGAAAGCGATAGCCCTGACCGGCTATGTCCCCAACCTGCTGGCCGGTGGCCTGGCCTCGCGACGAAGCCGGCTGATTGCGGCGATTGTGCCGTCCATCGCCAATTCGGTTTATGCGGAAACCATCAAGTTTTTCAGTGAAAAGATGAGAGAGGCCAATTACCAGGTGCTCCTCGGCGAATCAGGCTACAGCGAGGAACAGGAGGGATCGCTGATCGCAACTATTCTGCGGAGCCGCCCGGAGGGTGTTTTCCTGACCGGAACCAACCACTCGCCTCAGGCCAAACGGCTTCTGCTGGCGGCAAATATTCCGGTCGTTGAAACCTGGGACATCACCCCGACCCCCCTCGACGTGGTGGTCGGCTTTTCCCATCAGCGCGTCGGTCGGGCGGTCGCCGTTTATCTCCTTTCCCGCAACAAGGGGCGGATAGGCATCCTCTCAGCTACTGATCATCGCGCCCAGTTGCGTCAACAGGCGTTTCTGAAAACACTTGAAGAGAAAGGGGTGACAGGAGTGGCAATCAGTACGGTGCCGGTGCCGACCAGTTTTCTCGCCGGACGCGTTGGCATAGCCAGTCTGCTTGACGGCGGTTTTATCGATGGTGCGGTTTTTTGCAGCTCAGACACCCTGGCCCAGGGAGCTCTGACAGAGATACAATCCCGCGGTTTGACAATCCCCGATCAGATCGCCATGGTCGGATTCGGTGATCAGCCCTTTGCCGCCCATACCGTGCCGTCCCTGACCACGGTCAAATTCGACCGCGCACTAATGGGCCATAAGGCGGCCGAAGCCTTGCTGTCAAGATTAAAAAGCGAACCGGTCCTCCAGAGGACTATTGATGTCGGTTTTCAGCTTATCGAGAGACAGACAACCTGAACCATCCCTTTCACAGCTCTCTGCCTCTCTTTACTATCGGCGACGACTTGTTCTACCGGCCAAATCAGGACGACTACAAAATTAGAAATAGATGAATCTTGGCTCTGTAGTTCTGATAAGGGATACATATCTCAAGGATGGCCAGATGCGAGATTACTGCCTTGAATCGGCTGTGGAATACCTTTCAAGTTCCGTTTGTGGTTTCCGTTCCAAATTATGATAATTTAATTCCAGGAAAAATTAGTCGTGCGCTAGTGTTTCTTTCATAAACAGAGTGGACAGAAATGCGATGACACCGCAGACAAACAGCACCAGAAAGGCCTGCTGGTAGCCGGCCAGGGTAAAGGCTTCGCCAATACGTCCCCGGCTTTCCAGCACATAGCCCAGAACCGGTTGAAACACCGCGCCGCCGGCAAACGGAAACAGGTTGACCAGGCCAGTGGCTGTTCCGGCGATCTGCACCGGAAATAGTTCCTTGGTGGTGGTGAATGCGACCACGACAATGGCGCTGGTAAAACACCCCATCCCCAGACACAACCCGTATAAGCCCGCCGGGGGTATTTTGTCGGTATAAAATGCCAGCACAGCCGAAAGCATGAGGGTAATCACACCTGATAATACAATAACCGGTTTTCTGGCATGAAAGACATTGTTTGAGAGGTAGCTTAAGATTGGACTTCCAACGATCATGCCGATGGCCAGCATGGACAGAATGTGGCCGGCCTGCCCCTTACTGAGGCCGTACACATGCATCAGATAAGGCCCGCCCCAAAGCCCGCCGAAAGAGAAAAAGATGGCGCAGTCAAAGAAAAACCAGCAGGCCACCGGCCAGAATGAAGGCGTTGTCACTACCCTGCGGACGCCCTCGATGAGGCCGATGGGTAGCGCCGCGGTCTGTTGTTTTTCGGCGGCCGGCGACAGCCAGCCGAAATCAGCCGGTCGGTCCCTCACAAACAACCAGACGATTATCACCATCAATAAGGTCAAGCCGCCCACCGCCAGAAAAGACTTTCGCCAGCCGATGGCTGCGCTCAGCAGTGCCAGGGGGGTTGCGGCCGATAAAGAACCGATGCCGCCCATGGCGATGAGGATCCCGGTCATAGTGGCAAATTCGCGCACGCGAAACCATTCCGCCAATATTTTCATGGTGGGAACAAAGAGCATGGCTACCCCAATTCCCACCAGTATGCGGCCGACAATGGCCCAAAACACCGTCGGCGCCAGTCCCAGGACCGTTGACCCGATAAAGGCCACCCCGAAGAAAAGGGTGATGGTGTTGCGCGGACCCCATGAATCGGAGAGAAGCCCGGCCGGCAGCTGCATGATGGCGTAAGGGTAGAAATAGGCTGCTCCCAGAAAGCCGGTCAGGGCGCCCCCGGCCTTCAGATCCTGCATCATGTCCACCGCCACCACTGCCGGACAAAGCCGGTGGAAATAAACCAGGACGTATCCGAATGCCAGTATCCAGAAAATAAGCCAGCGGTAACGCAGCGCCTTATCAAGCTGACCGACAGCCGTCGTCATCTGCCGTTTCTCCTGTTGGAATTTGAAATTTGCCCTTCAGCTTGGCTTAGGGCGGTGAGCCCGCCAAACTGTTTGTATTTTTATTTTTGGGGTTTGAATTTTTTGACACTAAAAACCGAGGTAAAGCCAGAAAAAATTGACCCGCGCGCTACGGGTTCTTCGTCTATCCCTTTGAAAATTCCGCCATTTGGCGGGGGAGAACCAGGTTTTCTAAGCTTTATTAAACATTGCAGTGATTGATTATCTCGCCGCAAATCCCATGACACGCGGCAGCCACAACACAATATCCGGCATATAGGTAAGAAAGAAAAGAACCGCCAGTTGGATAATCAGAAAGGGAATTACGGATTTTGTGACATAGATGATGTCTTTATTGGCAATGGCGCCGGTAATGTAAAGACTGACCCCCATCGGCGGCGTGCAGTATCCGATAGCCAGATTTACCGTCAGGATCAACCCGAAATGCAGCCAGTTGACACCAAAGGCATCCAGCATCGGCAGAAACACCGGCCCCAGTATCATAGTGGCGGAAATAATGTCCATGAACATCCCCACAATCAGGAGCAGGATGTTAATGGCCAGCAGAAATATGACCGGAGACTGTACCGTCGCCAAGACCGCTTCGGTAATTTTACCGGGGATGCTTTCCAGGGTCAACAACCGGCCGAAACAGGTGGCGCCCGCCACGATGATGAGAAGCGTCGCGGAGGTAACCGCTGAACTCACGGTAATCTGCTTTACCTGGCTCAGCTTCATGGACTTGTGAATAAAAAGCTCCACGATAAAGGCATACACACAGGCAACCACCGCAGCCTCGTTGGCGGTAAAAGCCCCGGAAAAAATCCCGCCGAAAATAATCACGGGCAGCATCAGGGACCAGAAGCCCTCCTTGAAAACAGCCAGGACTTCCATGAATTTCGGAACCGGCTTCCGCACGAGTTCCGTGTTGGTACGGAAAACAAAATAGGTGTACACACAGGTGCCGAACATGATCATCACGCCGGGTAAAAATCCCGTCAGAAACAGGCCCTCCAGCGAGACGTTGCTGATCATGCTGTAAAGGATCATGCCGATGCTGGGGGGGATAATCACCCCGAGGTTGGGCGACGTGGTCATAAGACCGATGGAGTATTTCTGGGGATAACCGTTTTCGATCAGGGCCGGGATCATGAAGCCGCCCAGCGCCACCACCGTTGCCACGGTGGATCCGGATATGGCGCCGAACAGGCCGCACGCCAATACGCCGGCCATACCGAGCCCCCCCGGCAGCCAGCTCACCAGCGCGTTGGCCACTTTGATCAGCTTTTCAACAATCGATCCGGCCGTCATGATATTGCCGCACAGAATAAAAAAGAGGACCACCACCAGCGCAAAATTGTCCATGCTGCGAAAGATACTCTGAGCCAGCAGCAGCAGCGGCAGATCGGTAAATAAGATAAACCCCAGTACGGCCGTAAAAAACAGGCACATGAACACGGGAATATAGCTCGCCATGCATCCCAGCAAAATCAGCATGATAATGATATGGCTTGTTTCCAAAATCCGAATCTCTTTTTAAAACCCCGGCGGCATCAACGGGATCTATTTCCGGTTGTCTGCAAGACGCGCTTTGGTGAAATCCTCGTAAATAACCTGAACGGTCCGAATCAACATCATCACACCCATAACCGGCAGGATGGCATAGAGATAGACCAGCGGGATCTGCATGATGATGGTCTTCTGATATGTTCGGACCTGCAGCAGCGCCATCAGCCAGCCGTAATATATCATCATACCGGCAAAAATAATCGTCACAAAGTTGCTGAAATAGCTGAGGGGAGCCTTTAATCCGGGGGCCAGCTGAACCAGGGCGTCAATTTTGATCATGGAGCGATTTTTAACGGCGGCGCTGCATCCGATAAACGTGGTGAAGATGATGACTTCCCGGACCAGTTCCTCCGACCATGCCAGCGAGTAGTTGAACCCATAGCGCAGCACCACATTAAAAAACAGTGATATCAGGGCGATCATCACGGCGATAAACAGGGTCCACTCTTCAAAAAATGTCAGGACCTTGTCTAAAAAGTTCAGAGTGTTACGGAACATGAATTGTCTCAACGGCATCGGACATAAACAAAGGGGGCTTGTTGAAAACCCCCTTTGTTTATGAAAAAAATAACTTACGGCTTATAGCCGATATAATCCTGGACTTCTTTGAGAAAATTTTTTGACTTGTACTTGTCGCCTTTATACAGCTTGTTGATTTCAGCAGCATATTTATTATGGACGACATCGCCTTTGCGCTTCAGCAGGTCCATGGCGGCATCCGACAGCTGATAGAACTCAATGCCGGCAGCCTTGGCCTTGGCGATTTCATCGACTTCCTGCTGTTTGACTTCTTCTCGAATCTTGGCGCAGACATCATGCACGGTTTCCACAAAGATCTTCTGCAGGTCAGCCGGCAGGCTGTTAAACCAGGCCTTGTTGAAAATCCAGATAAACAGGCCCTGGGCGTAATTGAGCTGGGTGAAATACTTGGCGACTTCAAATTTTTTGGTGATATTGCATACCATCGGGGTATGATCCAGACCGTTAATGACCCCTTGCTTGAGCGCCACCGGCACATCCGGCCACGGCATCACCACCGGATTAAATCCCCACTCCTTATAAAGAAGCTGGTTGACGGCCGCCTCGGCAATGCGGAACTTGACCTTCTTGGCGTCCGCCAGGGTTTTGACCGGAGTGGTGGTTGCCCAGCCATAGTTTCCGTACCCGGTAATGTCGAGCCCGATAATCCCCTGGTGGTCCATCGCCATCATAAAATGGTCAAACAGCTCTTTATTGGCGACAAATTTATCCAGTTTGTCAAACGAGTCGATCAGAAACGGCAGGTTGACCACACCGAACCGGGGACCCAGGTTGGTAGCGGCCACCGAGCTGGTTCCCATTCCCTGGATGGCACCCATTTGAAGCTGGTTGAGCACTTCCACCTCGCCGCCAAGCATGGAAAAGGGCTTGTAATCCAAATACATCTGTCCGTTGGTGCGTTTCCACAACTCGTCGCGGATCGCAAAGCCGGTGTATACGCCCCTGAGCACCGGATGGGACACATTTGAAACGATGAATTTGTACTTGGCGCCGGCCGGATCGAAATTGGGTTTCCAGGCGTCCAGTGACGGCCCTCCGGCCAGAGCCGGACCGATAACATGTCCGAGGCATAACACACAAACTACTGTTAGAAAAACGCTTTTTCTAAAGAGCATCTGTACCTCCTTTCGATGTTAGGGGACAAACCTTTTTCCAGACAACTCTTAAATCGTATTATGCCATTAAGATCAAATTTTTTTGTTTCTGTCAAGCCGTTTCCGCAATCATGAAAAATAAATAAAAATAGTTTCGTTAATATTTTTAGTATTTTAAACCCCGGCCAACCCGGACGCCGGAATGTCCCTTCCAGAATCGACTGGCCACTGAAAATTGCCGTTCCACCGGGACATTCCCTTAACCGGTATTGCCCGTCCAATAGCCCTCGGGATCAAATTGTCTGAGCTTTTCCATCTCGACGGCTGTAGGTGCGGAAGTCTGATTCAGTTCCGACGCAACCCTCAGGGGCCAGCCGGTGTTAAGCTTCACTTTCTCGACGCTCACGCCGGGATGTACATGGGTCAGGATCATCTCCCGGGTTTCCGGATCAAAACATAAGATGCCCAGCGTGGTGATGACCCGGATCGGCCCCCCCCGGGGCAATCCCATTTGGCTGCGCCAGTTGCCGCCGTTGCCGTAGCCGGGGGAGGTTATATAGTCCACCCGGGGAACAAAACGACGTTTTTCATGGGGTAACATAATTATATGTCGTTTTGCCAGGCTTGCCAGATCACAGGCGCCGCCGCTGCCCGGAAGCCGTGTTTTGACGGTTTCCGTTCCGCCGATATAACTGGTGTTTAAATTGCCGTATCGATCTATCTGAGCGCCGCCGATGAAACTGACGTCTACAAAACCTTGCTGGAGCAACCCCATCACATCGGCGCTATCGGCAAGCCACTGGGCCCGGTACAAGTTGGGCAGGTCCCCCATGGTTAAGATCGGCTCCGGCGCAAGCGACTCCCGAACGACCCCCAGTTCATACACCCCCACGGCATCCGGCGCATGGGTGCTCTTGGCAAGCAAAAATCCGAGCAGCGGCAGCCGCATCCCCACAAAGACCACTTCAGCGTTGCCGATTTCACGGGCTGCGGCCGTTACCATGATCTGGGCCGGCGTATAATTGAGATTCTCAGTATCCATAATCAACCGGTTCCGGCCAGACATGATGTGTTAGGCCGAGTGCTCCCAAGCGTTCAGCCCCCAGCAGATCTAAATAGTCCGCATGGCTGCAGATGGGGTCCACCCAGCGGGATCGCCACGTTTTAAAACGCTGCGGCGTCCTGCTGGCGCTGCTATAGTCGATGAATGCCTGATGGTCGCGGTTATAGTAGCCCGGCACCGGCGAGGGGTGTGCGCCCCAGGGGGCATGGACCACTGCGCTGACCCGAAAGCCGGGGATCAAAACCCGATTGGGGTCGCTGTTTATTTTTTCCGGCGCCACAATCTCCTCAGCCGTCAGAATGATCTTCCGGCTGGCCATGGCGGCTTCCCGGGTGATTCCCAGATTGCCCCAAATGTGTGCGTTTCCAAAGCGGTCCGCCCGCTGAACATGCACAATGGCGACATCCGGATGGATGGCTTTGACCGCTGCCAGCTTTTCCCCGCTAAACGGGCACGTTGCCGGCATGATGGATGCATTGGTTTTGAATAAATCGCTGCCCAGCGCAGTACGCGTGGGCATAAACGGAACGCCTAAAGCGCCGGCCTGGAGCGCCGTGAGCAGGGTTAAATTGGAATGATCTTCCATCTCGATGGCGCCGGATTCCACCGCCCGCCGGAAATTATAACCGGATCCGGTGATGACGTTTCCCACCCATGCGGCGCGGATTCTGCGAACACAGCCGCCGCCGATCATCTGATCGAATAAGATGTCGGAAATCGGACCGATCAACGTCAAATTGCGTTTCTGCTGCCGCATGATCTCATGCCCGGCGGCAAAAGGAATCAACGTCTCCTGGGAAACGCCCAGGGCAACCTCGCTGCCGTCCGTGACAAAGCGGGCGATAGCATCTGAAAGGCGGTATAGTTTGGTTTCCGGCATTTTTTTTAAAAACCCGTCTGAAGTTCTCGTCCGGTGCGCCTAATTTATGAAATAATCAGAAAAGCCCTGCTGAACCGAACCAGCAGGGCTTTATTAAGTTTACACAAAAAACCGTGTTAAAAAACGGAACGGAAGGCTCAGTCCTTCTTTGGGGAATCATCCGCCTTTTTTGATGCCTTGGAAGTTTTTTCTTTTTTAGCTTTTACCTTCTTGACCGTATCCTTTGCCGAAACCGCTTTGGTTTTCTTTTTTTTCTCTGGTTTTTCGGCTGTGGCGACATCGGGCTTCATATCTTGCGCAGCTGAAGCGGTTTCTTCCTTTTCAGGCGATACGTCTTTGGATTTTCGGGTTTTGGGCTTGGCAGCCTTGTCTCCCTTTTTCTTCTTCGGCTTTTTATCTTTGGTTTTGGTTGTCTCTGCTGAAATCAGTTCGATTATAGAAACCGGCGCCGCATCTCCGGGACGCCTGCCAAGCTTGACAATACGCGTATAACCCCCTGCCCTGGAACCAAAGCGTTCGGCTGCCTCGGCAAAAAGTTTATTGACCACGTCTTTTTCCATTACAATTGCCAGGGCTTGACGCCGGGCATGCAGATCTCCGCGCTTGGCAAGCGTGATGATATTGTCCGCCCAGCGCCTCAATTCCTTGGCTTTGACATCCGTGGTCTGGATACGATCGTATTTTAAAAGCGACGTCACCATGTTTCGAAACATGGCGGTCCGATGACTGGTGGTTCGACCTAATTTTACACCCGTTTTTCGATGTTTCATTGAATGGTTGCCTCTCCTTCCTCGATCTCTTCTTCAGGGGCGTTGAAGCCGTCAAGCTTCATCCCCAGCGAAAGCCCCATTTCGCTTAAAACCTCTTTGATTTCGTTGAGGGATTTTCGGCCGAAGTTTTTGGTCTTGAGCATCTCGGCTTCAGTTTTGTTCACCAGTTGATAAATTTTAAGGATATTCGCGTTTTTCAGACAATTGGCACTGCGAACGGATAGCTCAAGCTCTTCCACATTGCGATAAAGATTTTCATTAAATTTGGGCTTGCGGGTTTTGTCGGGCTTTTTATCCGGTTCGGGTTCAAGCTGTTCATCGAAATTAATGAAGATCGTCATCTGTTCTTTCATAATTTTGGCCGCATAGCCCACAGCGTCTTCCGGCCGGATGCTCCCATCCGTCCACACCTCCAGCGTCAACTTGTCATAGTCGGTTCGCTGACCCACCCGGGCGTTGCCCACAACATAGTTCACCCGTTTGATCGGCGAAAAAACCGCATCAATGGGCATCGTGCCGACCGGGGCATCCTCATCTTTATTGGATTCGGCCAGGGCATATCCCTTGCCGACTTTAACGGTCATCGTCATCTTCAGGTCAGCGTCGCCATTAAGTGTTGCAATATACTGATCGGGATTAAGCACCTCACACTTACCGTCATCGCTGATAATGTCACCGGCGGTAACCACCCCTTTCCCTTTGGCCTGAATACGGATGGTTCGCGGTTTTGCATCGGAAAGCCTTAACCGCACTTCCTTGAGGTTGAGAATCACCTCGGTCACATCTTCCAGCACGCCCTCAATCACGCTAAACTCATGCATGACGGATTCAAGCCTTAACGAAACAATAGCCGCACCATACAAAGATGACAATATGATGCGTCTTAATGAATTGCCGATGGTTAGGCCAAACCCTCTTTCCAGAGGTTCGCAGACAAACTTGCCGTAATTTGATTTGCTGGTTACATCGACCTTGTCCGGTCGTATGATTTCCTGCCAGTTCATGTACATAATTTCATTCGATGACATTTTATGTCTCCAGATTGTATTTTATTAAATAAAAGGGTGTCTGCGTGGAGAACGCTGTTTATAACAATGAAATAGGGAGCGGCATGGCTCACATTTCTAAACCTGACACGTCCGCTTACTTGGAATAGAGTTCCACAACCAGCTGCTCCTGAATCGGCATTGTAAGATCTTCACGAACAGGCAGGGCCCTGACCACTCCCTTTAGGTTTTCTTTTTCCAATTCCAACCACTGTGGCACACCCCGTCGCACAGAAGCTTCAAGGGATCCAGCAATCGCATTTAAATTTCTGCTTTTCTCTTTAACCTCGACAACGTCACCGATTTTAATAAGGAAGGACGGAATGTTCACTTTTTTTCCATTTACCGTAAAATGATTATGCTTCGCAAGCTGTCTTCCCTGTGCACGAGAATTCACAAAGCCGAGCCGGTAAACAACATTGTCCATCCGGCGTTCAAGCAACACCAGCAGATTGGTTCCGGTGATACCCTTTTGTCGTTCGGCCCTTTCAAAGAACAGGTGAAACTGCTTTTCGGAAAGACCGTACATTCGTTTTAATTTCTGTTTTTCGCGAAGCTGTATGCCGTAGTTCGAAATTTTTCCTCTGCGGCCTTGTCCATGCTGACCCGGCGGATAGCTGCGCCGGTCAAATGCGCATTTATCCGAATAACAACGGTCTCCTTTTAAAAACAGTTTTAAGTTTTCGCGGCGGCATAGCCGGCAAACAGAACCTGTATATCGTGCCAAGTTTCCTCCTTATAAACCCTGTTGCTGCAAAACGATCACATATGATAACTATCTAAACTCTTCGTCTTTTTGGCGGTCGACACCCGTTATGGGGAATCGGTGTAACATCCTTTATCATGACCACGTTAAACCCTGCGGCCTGAAGCGATCTTAAAGCCGATTCGCGTCCGGCGCCGGGGCCTTTGACATACACTTCCACATTTTTCATGCCGTGTTCCATGGCCTTTTTTACGGCGTCATCAGCCGCAAGCTGGGCGGCAAAGGGGGTGCTCTTTCTGGAACCTTTAAAGCCCTGAACACCGGAACTCGACCAGGCAATCACATTGCCCACAGGATCGGTGATGGTGATGATGGTATTGTTGAATGTGGATTGGATATGGACCACACCATTTGAAATATTTTTCTTTTCTTTTTTCTTGGTACGGGTTCTCGTCGCCATGAATATTGTCCTCTTATTCTCGTTCCATTTCAGTATTAAATCTAAACTGTCATTACGACATTCTTTCGGGTTTTACCCGTCACATTGTCGCCGAATGGATTGTCAGAAGCAGCCTGCAGTCCAAAAGCGGTAACCGATCAAACGTGTTACGCCTTTTTCGCAGCGCTCTTCTTCTTTATCGCGGATCGCCTGGGTCCTTTGCGAGTCCGTGCATTGGTTTTGGTCCGTTGTCCCCGCACGGGGAGTGCTTTGCGATGACGCAAGCCGCGATAGGCGCCCAAATCCATCAATCGCTTTATGTTCATCGAAATATCCGTGCGAAGCTCACCTTCCACTTTGTTTTCACTGTCGATTATTTTTCGGATATTGTTGATCTCGGTTTCCGACAATTGATCCGTTTTGGTACCAGGATCAATATTCAGCTTGGAAAGTATCCGTTTTGAAGTGGTCTTGCCGATACCGTAAATATATGTCAGCCCAACCTCTACCCGCTTACCTCTCGGTAAATCGACGCCCGCAATTCTGGCCAAGGCACATCCTCCTCTTTTATCCCTGTCTCTGTTTATGTCGCTTGTTTACGCAAATGACCCTTACCACCCGTTTTCTTCGGACGATTTTGCATTTGCTGCACATTTTTTTTGCTGAAGCCCTTACTTTCATTTGATTCTCTCCGTCTGGCGGATGATATGTCCATCAGTCAGTTATGGGTGTTCTCAAGATTAACACCAATTTCTTCTCTATTTCGATCGATAGGTGATTCTGCCGCGGGTCAGATCATATGGTGAAAGTTCAACCGTTACCGTATCACCGGGCAAAATTTTTATAAAATGCATCCGCATTTTTCCGGATATATGAGCCAGAACCTTATGTTTATTTTCCAACTCCACCCGAAACATCGCGTTGGGCAGTGTTTCAATAACCTTGCCCTCAACGATAATGGGTTCTTCTTTTTGCATATGGGACCCTTTCTCGCTTTATAACACCAACCAAAAATTTTACCGATGGCGAAGTTTCTTCCGGCACCGGTATTTCGCGCGCTATGATCTGCCTTTTACCCGGGCGCCGCCCTTTTTCAAAAATCCCTCGTAATGACGCGTCAGCATGTGAGACTCGATCTGTGAGATCGTATCAATGGCCACACCAACCACGATCAGCAATGCGGTGCCGCCGAAATAAAAAGGCACATTAAACCTTGATATTAAAATTGAGGGAAGCACGCATACCGCCGACACATAGATGGCGCCGCCGAGGGTGATACGGGTCAAAACCCTGTCAATATAATCGGCTGTGCGTTTTCCCGGTCGAATGCCGGGGATATAGCCGCCGTGTTTTTTCATGTTGTCGGCAACATCCACCGGGTTAAAGGTAACGGCGGTATAAAAATAACAGAAAAAGAAAATGAATCCGACATACAGCAGCTCATAAACCACATTCCCGGGTGTAATCGCCGCAGCCATCCGCTGCATCCAGGGAATCGTGATAAAGCTTGCCAATGTGGCCGGAAACATAATGATGGACGAAGCAAAAATAGGCGGTATAACCCCCGAGGTATTAATCTTCAAGGGCAGATGCGTACTCTGCCCCCCGTACATCTTTCGGCCCACAACCCGTTTGGCGTATTGAACCGGAATCCGGCGCTGGCCCTGTTCGACAAAAATGATAAAAGCGACGACCAGCACCATCAGCACAACCAGAATCAAGACGGGAAAGATTCCCATTTCACCGGTGGACAGAAGCCGAAAGGTGTTCCCGATGGCCGTGGGCAGGCGTGCGACGATTCCCGCAAAAATAATCAAAGAGATACCGTTGCCGATTCCCCGCTCGGTGATCTGTTCGCCCAGCCACATGATAAAAGCGGTTCCCGCCGTCAGGGTGATGATGGTCATCAGCCGAAAGGCCCATCCCGGCATAATGACCACCGGTGCGCCGCCGGGCGCCGTCATATTTTCAAGCCCGACACTGATTCCGAAGCCCTGGATGATGCTAAGGACGACCGTTCCATAACGGGTATACTGGGTTATCTTCTTGCGCCCCTGCTCTCCTTCTTTTGACAATCGCTCCAGATGGGGGATGACCACGGTCAGCAACTGCAGAATAATCGAGGCGCTGATATACGGCATAATGCCCAAAGCAAAAACCGACAGGCGCTCCAGCGCGCCGCCCGAAAACATATCAAAGAGGCCCAGGAGGGTTCCCTTGGCTCTGGCAAAAAAAGAGGCCAATGCAACGCTGTCGATTCCCGGTGTGGGCACATGAACCCCGATACGATATACCGAAAGGAGCGCAAATGTATACAAAATTCTCTTTTTCAGCTCAGGTATCTTGAAAATATTTTGAAACCCGCTGCCAATCATCAGATAACCTCTATATTCCCGCCGGCGGCTTCTATCTTAGCGCGGGCACTTTTGCTGACCCTGTTTACCTTTATTGAAAGCGGATGGGCGATCTCACCTTTTCCCAGAAGTTTGATACCGTCCCTTTTTCCGCTGATCAGACCAGAGCGGACCAGAGCCGGTTCATCCACCAGGCTGCCGCTTTCAAATCGCGCCAGATCCCGCAGATTGATCTCGGCGAACTTCTTTTTAAAAATATTGGTAAAACCGCGTTTGGGCAGCCGGCGCTGGAGCGGCATCTGGCCGCCTTCGAAACCCGGCCGAACACCGCCGCCGGAGCGTGCATTTTGCCCTTTAGCGCCTTTTCCGGCGGTTTTTCCGCTGCCCGATCCCATGCCGCGCCCCAGACGCTTGCGGTTTTTGCGCGACCCTTTCGGCGGAGACAATTCATTTAACTTCATGGGTGTTCTCCTCGGCTTTCACCAGGTGCGATACCGCGTGGACCATTCCCCGGATAGACGGCGTGTCATTCAGAAAGACACTTTTATTTAGTTTTGTCAGTCCCATTCCCCGCAACACCTTACGTTGTTTTTCAGGTCTACCGACCATGCTTTTTACCAGTGTAATTTTCAGTTTTGCGCTCATCAATCCAACCCCTCTCAACCAAGTTCGGCAACCGGAATCCCGCGTCGCGCCGCCACATCTTCGCGGCTCTGTAACAGTTGCAGACCGTTAAATGTTGCTTTGACGACATTGTGCGGATTATGAGTCCCCATACATTTCGTCAGAATATTCTGGACGCCGACAGCCTCAAGCACTGCCCGGACCGCCCCGCCGGCGATAACACCGGTTCCCGCAGAAGCCGGTTTCAACAACACCCGTCCGGCACTGAATTTCCCCGTGACTTCATAAGGAATCGTTTCATTGACCAGCGGCACTTTAATCATGTTCTTCTTTGCTTTTTCGACGCCTTTACGAATCGCTTCCGGAACCTCGCCGGCTTTCCCAAGACCGTAACCGACGCTGCCGCGACCGTCGCCGACAACGACAATGGCGCTGAAACTGAACCGGCGCCCGCCTTTAACAACCTTTGCCACCCGGTTGATATGTACCACCTTGTCAATTAATTCATTTTCGTCCGTTTGATGTTTGAACAAGGACCTGCCTCCTTTGCTTTGCTAAAAAAACTAAAAATCCAAACCCTTTTTGCGTGCGCCTTCCGAAACCGCCTTCACCCGGCCGTGATATAAAAACCCATTGCGGTCGAATACAACCTGCTTAATTCCTTTTTCAATGGCACGCTGCCCGATGAGTTCACCGATAAAAACCGCCTGCTCGATCTTGCTCTTGAATGCACCGCGATCTTTGACGGCTTTTTCGGTACTGGCTGCGGCCACAACCGTTTGTGCATTGACATCATCGATGACTTGGGCATAGATATGTGACGCACTCCGAAACACACACAGTCTGGGCCGCTGCTGGGTTCCAGCCAAACGCTTGCGGATACTTTTTTTTCGCTTTAAACGCGCTGTTTGCTTTTGATTTGTCGATCCCATCCTAAAAAATCCTTATGGTAGAAAAGAAAAACTTCCGACGCTGTTCGTCCGTATCATTCTTCAGATTATTTCGTTCCGGTCTTGCCGGCTTTCTTCCGGATAATTTCTTCGGCATACTTGATCCCCTTGCCCTTATAAGGCTCCGGCGGCCTTAACTGGCGTATGGCGGCAGCCGTATGGCCCAGCAGCTCCTTGTCGATTCCGGATAGCTTGATGAGCGTATTCTTTTCCATGTTGGCAGAGATACCTTTCGGAAGATCAAAGGTGATCGGGTGCGAGTACCCCAGGTTAAAAACAATGCTGTTACCCTTGATTTCAGCCCGATAACCGATGCCGTTTATTTCTAAAATCCTTTCAAACCCCTTGTTGACGCCTTGGATCATATTGTCCACAAGGCTGCGGGTAAGGCCCTGAAATGCCCTGCTGCTGCGGTCCTCCTTTAGCAGCGTTACATTCAAAATGCCGCCTTCGATTTTCAGATCGACAGCCGGATGGATCGACCGGGTCAGTGAACCTTTTCCGCCTTTTACGGTCAAGAATCGATCCTTATAAGCAAGCTCGGTTTTATCTGGAATTTGAATCGGTTTTTTACCTACTCGAGACATTGATGACTCCTCTTATAATTACCATATTGTACAGAGGACTTCGCCCCCTATGTTTTCTTTCCTGGCCTGGCGGTCCGTCATCATACCACGCGAGGTGGACAAGATCGAAATGCCCAACCCATTATACACGGGTTTGACGTCCTTGCTTTTGACATAAGCCCGCCTGCTGGGTTTGCTGACACGTTTCAGGCTGTAGATGGAACTGGTCTGACCCTGGTCATATTTCAGGTAGACTTTCAGTATCCCCTGTTTTTCATCCTTAATGAACTTGTAATTCCTGATGTAGCCTTCGTTTTTCAATATCTTTGCCAGTTCAACTTTCAGCTTTGAACCCGGAATATCCACACTATTGAATTTGGCCTTGCCTGCATTTCTAATGCGGGTCAACATGTCCGCAATGGGATCACTCATCGCCATCGTTTTCTCCGTTTACTGTTACAATTTAAGTAATTAAAAATGGATTCATCGTTCATTCCGAACATCACCAACTGGATTTGCAGACTCCGGGGAGCTTCCCTTTGGAGGCCAGATCCCGAAAGCAAATACGACAAATACCAAATTTTCTCAGAAAAGCCCTGGAACGGCCGCACATCGGACACCGGTTATAGGCCCGCACCTTGAATTTCGGCTTTCTGACTGCCTTTATCTGAAGCGACTTCTTTGCCAAACTATCCTCCTTGTGAACTTCCGAACAGAAAGTGAACCTTGCGGTTGACGTTTTTTATATTATTAACGCTGCAGAGCTGAAATCCGTCCGTTAATTTCTAAATGGCATCCCCATCAGTTTAAGAAGCTCTCTTCCTTCCTCATCCGTCTTCGCACTTGTAACAATCGTTATATTCAGACCTTTAATATTATCAATTTTGTCATAATCCACTTCAGGAAAAATCATATGCTCCTTGATACCTAAAGTATAATTGCCGCGACCGTCCATCGCTTTGGGCGAAACCCCTCTAAAATCTCTAACGCGCGGCAGGGCGATATTAACCAGCTTGTTATAAAAATCATTCATGCGCTTGCGCCTCAGCGTCACCATGCAACCGATGGGCATCCCCTCTCTTAATTTAAAAGCGGCTATGGATTTTTTTGCCCGTGTGATGACCGGCTGCTGTCCCGCAATGAGCTTCAGCTCTTCCAGGGCGGCGTCCAGCAGCTTCATGTTGTGGATCGCTTCGCCCATGCCCATGTTCAATACTATTTTTTCAAACTTCGGAACCTGCATTCTGTTCTTATACTGAAAGGTTTCGATCAGTTTGGGAACCACTTCCTTATGGTAGAACTCTTCTATCTGTGACATCGATAGCCTCCGACACTCAATCCTGATTTATAGTACTCAAGCGTCTATTAATTCGTTACATTTTCGACAAACCCGTTTCTTCTTACCGTCTTCCAACCGCTGTAGTTTGATGCGAACGGGCGTCAAGCATTTGTTGCACATCAACATGGCATTCGACCAATGGATCGGGGCCTCACTCTCGACAATGCCACCTTGTTTATTTTGAGCGCTCGGTCGGGTATGGCGTTTAATGATATTGATTTTTTCAATCAGTATCCGTTCCTTCTTGCGATTGACCTTCAGGACCTTGCCGATTTTCCCCGCTTCCTTACCGGCAACAATTTTTACCTTGTCGTCTTTTTTTATTAGGCATTTACGCTTCATTATCAGCCATTTCTCCGTTTAAATTTCATTTTGCGAGTCTTCGCAAAACAAGCAGGCGTATAAACAAACCTGTCTTATAATACTTCCGGCGCCAGTGAAATTATTTTCATAAACCGCTTGCCCCGCAATTCCCTTGCAACCGGCCCAAATATTCGCGTTCCGATAGGTTCTCTTTGCGCATTGATTAAGACGGCAGAATTATCATCAAATCGTATGAAAGAGCCGTCCTGTCTCTGAATTTCTTTTTTGGTTCTGACGACCACAGCTTTTAGAACATCGCCCTTCTTTACTTTGGCGTTCGGGATGGCTTCCTTTACACTGACAACTATCACATCGCCGATCGTCGCATACCGTCGGCGGGTGCCGCCCAGAACCTTGATGCAATAGAGCACCTTGGCGCCTGAATTGTCTGCTACCGTCAACCTCGTCTCTGCCTGTATCATTTCAGTTATCCTTTATCTTCGACTAAACAGCTTTCACAAGTATTTCACTGACGCGCCATCTTTTTGTCCGGCTTAGCGGTCTAGATTCAGTTATTGCGACTTTATCACCAATATTACAGGCATTGCCTTCGTCATGGGCGGAAAACCGCTCCCGCCGCCTCACATATTTCTGATAGAGCGAGTGTTGTACCAGTCTTTCAACAAGGATCACCACCGTTTTATCCATCTTGTTGCTGACGACCGTCCCGACCATTTGTCTTTTTTTCCCTTGTTTTTTCATGACAGCGACTATTCTTTTTCCGTTTTAGTGTTATTGGGCGCTCCCTGTAAGGAAGTTTCACGCAACAGGGTCTCTATTCTGGCAATATCATGTTTAATCTGTTTCATTTTAGCAGGGCTCTCAAGCTGGCCGATTTCATGTTGAAATCGCAGGTTAAACAACTCCTCCTTCAACTCAACAAGTTTGCGCGCTCTTTCCTCCCGGCTTAGTTCCCTTATCTCACTCGCTTTCATCAGCGCGTGCTCCTTTCCACAAACCGGGTCTTAACCGAAAGCTTGTGTGCGGCAAGGCGGAGTGCTTCTTGGGCCAATTCTCGCGTCACACCTTCCATCTCGTAAAGAATTCTGCCGGGACGTACAACCGCAACCCACCCCTCGGGTGCGCCTTTGCCCTTTCCCATTCTGACTTCAGCGGGCTTTTTGGTAATCGGTTTGTCCGGAAATACTCTGATCCACATTTTACCGCCTCTTTTAACATGGCGGGTCATGGCAATACGGGCGGCTTCAATCTGCTTGGCACTGAGAGCGCCGCATTCAATCGCCTGCAGTCCGAATTCGCCGAAATCCAAGCTGCAGCCTCTACGGGCGACACCTCTCATTTTGCCCTTTTGTTGTTTGCGAAATTTTACTTTTTTGGGACTGAGCATGTCCAATTTCTCCTATTATTCATTAACTGCCGACTCAAGTTGTTCCTTTTTTAAAATCTCTCCTTTAAAGACGAACACCTTCACCCCGATGATGCCGTAAGTCGTTCGTGCTTCAATAAAACCATAATCGATGTCGGCCCGTAGGGTATGCAGCGGTACGCGCCCTTCACGGTACCACTCCCTTCGGGCCATTTCAGCTCCGCCCAACCGGCCGGCGCATATGATTTTAACCCCCAGCGCGCCAAACCGCATGGCCGAAGTAACCCCCCGTTTCATGGCGCGTCGGAAAGCGACCCGTCGTTCAATCTGCAAGGCGACATTTTCAGCCAGAAGCTGCGCGTCGATCTCGGGCTTGCGAACCTCCTGAATGTCGATGGTAACTTCCTGCGACGACATCTTTTTCTCAAGCTCTTTTTTCAGTTGAGCAATTTCAGCGCCTTTTTTTCCGATAACGATTCCGGGTCTTGCCGTGAAAACCCGAAGCCGAACACGCTTGGATGATCTTTCAATTTCAATCCGGGAAATACCGGCATGATAGAGTTTCTTTTTGAGAAATTTTCTGATCTTATAGTCTTCAAGGATGTAATCCGCATAATTCTTGCCGGCATACCAGCGAGATTCCCATGTCTTGACGATCCCTAATCTCAATCCGATCGGATTAACTTTCTGACCCAAGCTCCAACCTCCTTTTTATACCGATTTCTCAGCTAAAGTGACTGTTATGTGTGCGGTTCGCTTTAAAATCCGGGCGCCTCTACCGCGCGCCCTGGCCCGGAAGCGCTTCAAGGTCGGCCCCTGATCAGCAGTGATATTGCGAATAATCAACGCATCAACATCGATATCCGGATTCTGATCGGCATTGGCCACTGCGCTGCGAAGCGTTTTTTCTAAAATTTTGGCCGCCTTTTGCGGCATGAACTTCAGCGCATTGAGGCCGGCTTCAACCGGTTTGCCCTTGACGGCCCCAATCAGCGTTCGAACCTTTTGAGGAGAAACGCGTATATATTTCGAAACCGCTCTAACCTCCATCACTGTTATTCCTTTTTTTTCGTTAGAAGTGTTGTCATCAATTTATTTTTTCAGTTTTGATTTCTTGTCACCGGCATGTCCATAAAATGTTCGTGTCGGAGAGAATTCTCCCAGTTTGTGACCGACCATATTTTCCGACACAAAAACCGGTATAAATTTCCTGCCGTTATGAACCGCCAAGGTAATGCCGACCATTTCAGGAATAATAGTCGAGCGTCTTGACCATGTTTTAATAACCCGACTGCTGCGGGATTGTTGCGTCGCCATGACCCTCTTTAACAATTTCGGCTCAATAAAAGGTCCCTTTTTTAACGATCGAGGCATAACTTCTCCTGGTATCTTTATTTGCTGTCCACTGAATTAACGATCGGATTCAGTCCTATTTTTTTGTCCGCTTTTTAACGATATAACGATCACTACGCTTGTTTTTTCGGGTACGGTATCCCTTTGTGGGCATCCCCCACGGTGAGCAGGGATGTCGCCCGCCTGAGGATCTTCCCTCGCCGCCCCCCATGGGATGGTCGACCGGGTTCATGGCAACCCCGCGCACCTTGGGACGTCTCCCCTGCCAACGCGTCCGGCCTGCTTTGCCCAGGGAAATATTTTCGTGAACCACATTGCCAAGCTGACCGATCGTGGCTGTGCATTGCAGTAATATCATGCGCACTTCGCCGGAAGGTAGCTTAACCAGGGCATACCTATCCTCTTTGGCCATCAACTGCGCGAATGTCCCGGCGCTCCGGACAATCTGTCCGCCTCTACCGATGCGCAATTCGATATTATGGATATGGGTTCCCAAAGGGATGTTGCTGAGGGGAAGCGTATTGCCGGGTTTAATATCGGCCTGGGGACCGGAAAGTACACTATCGCCCACCGCCAGATTCAGCGGCGCCAAAATATAACGTTTTTCACCATCGACATAATGCAGCAGCGCAATTCTGGCCGAGCGGTTGGGATCATATTCAATGGCCGCCACCTTGGCCGGTATCCCGTTTTTGTCCCGCTTAAAATCAATGATGCGGTAATGCCGTTTGCTTCCGCCGCCGCGATGCCGACAGGTAACATGTCCGTTCACATTGCGTCCGCCTGTTTTTTTAATTCTTTTCAGCAGGCTTTTCTCAGGTACATCCTTAGTGATCTCTTCAAAGGTTGAATAAATCTGAAAACGCCTGCCAGGAGACGTGGGTTTTACTTTTTTTACTGCCATTACTTGTTCCTCATATTCAGGTGTGTTATCCGGCCCTCCGGCCGACGATCAGCCCTTGTTCGCTGATTTGTTAAACGCCTTCGAAGAAATCAATCCGTTCGCCCGGCAACAATGTCACAATCGCTTTTTTCCAATCTTTGCGTTTCCCGACAATTCGGCCGCGTTGTTTCGTCTTTCCTTTAACCTGCATGGTTTTCACGCTTGAAACCCTGACACTAAATATCTTTTCAATCGCCCGTTTAATTTCAACCCGGTTCGCCCGGCGGTCCACTTCAAAGGAAACCTGATTGGCGGCTTCTTTTTGAATGCTCGTTTTTTCGGTGATCAACGGACGTTTGATAATATCATACTGAATCATGAGAGCAGCCTCCCTTCAATTCCTTTGATCGAAGACTCCAGCAGGACCAGATTCTCATACTTAAGGATGTCGTACACGTTTAAGCCTTCCGTTCTAAGAACCTTAACATCCGGCACGTTGCGGGATGACAGTTCCAGATTTTCATCCTTTTGATCGATAATGATCAGCGCGTTTTGGACTTCCAGGCTGTTCAAGGCATCCATGAAATCCTTTGTGCGGATCTTCCCAAGGCTGAATCCATCCAGCACAACCAGTTGGTTATCTTTCAGTTTACAGCTTAAAGCCATTTTAAGGGCCATTTTGCGCACCTTCCTCGGCACCCGGTAGCTGTATGAACGGGGATCCGGGCCGAAGATCGAACCTGAGCCGCGTAAGGGCGGGGCCTTAATATCCCCCCGCCGGGCACGTCCGGTACCCTTCTGGCGAAAGAGTTTCCGCCCGCTTCCGCTGACATCGGAACGGTGTTTGACGGATGCTGTTCCCGCACGCCGGCAGGCCAACTGCATGGTGACAACCTCGTGCAAGACGCTCTGTTTCACAGGAACATCAAACAAGCTGTCCGCAAGTTCGGTCTGTGAAACCTTTTCACCTTTGGTGTTTAATACATCAACAACTGGCATAATTATCCTCTATGGATCTATCGGTGGCAACCACCCCTGGAGGCTGTAGGTTGTCCCAAATTTGTAGCTATTTCTTAAGTTTTACTTTGTTGATGGAAACAATTCCAGTTTTGAACCCCGGTACGGCGCCCTTTAATAAAATCAGATGTTGATCCGGCCGGATTTCGACAATCTCCAGATTGCGGATCGTAATACGGTCATTGCCGTATTGCCCGGGCATTTTTTTCCCCTTGGCGACCCGTGAAGGCCAGGCGCTGGTACCGATGGAGCCAGGGACCCGATGGCTCATGCTGCCATGGGTATCTTTACCGCCATGGAAACCGTGCCGTTTTACGACGCCGCTAAATCCCCTGCCCTTGCTTTTTCCAACCACATCAACCCGTTCCCCGACATTGAAGACTTCCAGGGTAACGGATTGCCCCAACTGATAGTCTTCCGGTTTGTCCACCGAAAATTCTTGCAGGACAGCGCAACGCCCCTCGCCGCTCTTTTTCAGGTGCCCGGTTATCGGTTTGTTGAGGCGTGAAGCCTTTTTCTCTCCAAACCCCAGCTGCAGCGCATTATATCCGTCTGTCGCAATCGTCTTTATCTGGGTTACCACACAGGGACCGACCTGTACAACGGTAACGGGTTGCATGATGCCTTCTGATGAAAACAGACTCATCATTCCTAATTTTTTACCTAACAGTCCTCTGCTCATAGCGCTCTCAATCCCTGTGCTATAATTTTATTTCTACGTCAACGCCCGGAGAAAGATCCAGTTTCATCAACGCATCCACCGTCTGCTGGGTGGGATCAATAATATCCAAAAGTCGCTTATGGGTTCGGATTTCGAACTGTTCGCGAGATTTTTTGTCGATGTGGGGAGATCGCAAAACGCAAAACTTATTGATCCGCGTCGGCAACGGAATCGGACCCACCACTTTTGCGCCGGTTTTATTGGCCGTATCCACTATATCAGTCGCCGACTGATCCAAAAGCTTGTGATCATAAGCCTTGAGTCTGATTCTGATTTTACTGTTCGTTATCATTGCTTCTATCTTTCATGGTTATTCGATTATTTCGCTTACCACGCCGGCGCCCACCGTACGGCCGCCTTCACGAATCGCAAACCGCAACTCTTTCTCCATCGCGATCGGCGTGATCAAATCGGCCGATATCGTTACATTGTCTCCCGGCATCACCATCTCGACGCCCTCGGGCAGCTGCAATATCCCCGTCACGTCCGTCGTCCGAAAATAAAACTGCGGCCGGTACCCATTGAAAAACGGCGTATGCCGTCCCCCCTCTTCCTTGCTCAATATGTATACCTCTGCCTTGAACTTCGTGTGCGGCTTAATCGATCCCGGAATCGCCACCACCTGGCCGCGCTCTACATCCTCGCGCTTGGTCCCCCGCAGCAATAACCCCACATTGTCCCCCGCACGACCCTCGTCCAACAGCTTGCGAAACATTTCTACGCCCGTACACACCGTCTTTACCGTCGGCCGGATGCCCACAATCTCGATCGCATCGCTCACATGGATGATCCCCCGGTCCACTCGACCCGTTACCACCGTGCCGCGCCCCGAGATGCTGAACACATCCTCGATGGGCATCAAAAACGGCTTGTCGATGTCCCGCTTGGGCTCCGGAATAAACGTGTCGATCGCTTCCATCAGCTCAAATACGCACTTGGCCTCGGCACTGTCCGGATCATCACTCTCCAGCGCCTTTAAGGCACTGCCCCGGATAATCGGCGTGTCATCCCCCGGAAACTCATACTTGTCCAAAAGCTCCCGCAGCTCCAGCTCCACCAGCTCAATCAACTCCTCATCATCCACCATGTCGCACTTGTTCAAAAATACCACGATCCGCGGCACCCCCACCTGACGCGCCAGCAGTATGTGCTCCCGCGTCTGGGGCATCGGTCCGTCATCCGCTCCCACAACCAATATGGCGCCGTCCATCTGAGCCGCTCCCGTGATCATGTTCTTGATATAATCCGCATGACCCGGACAATCCACATGCGCATAATGACGATTGGCTGTCTGATACTCCACATGCGCCGTCGCGATCGTAATGCCGCGCTCCTTCTCCTCAGGCGCCTTGTCGATCTGGTCAAACGGCACGTACTCCGCCAGACCCTTCAATCCCATATGCTTCGTTATCGCCGCCGTCAATGTCGTCTTGCCATGATCGATATGGCCGATCGTCCCCACATTCACATGCGGCTTGGTCCGCTCAAATTTCTGCTTCGCCATCTCTCGTCCTCCCCTTGAAAAAATTATTGCATCAAGCGCCCGGGCTTTACCGTAGTCATACGGTCAGGATTTCCCCGGCCGGGTGTTCATGCACACATTTTTTTCATTCACTACCACCGAAAATGGGCAAAGGCCTTGTTTGCATCCGCCATTTTATGCGTGTCTTCTTTTTTCTTTACCGCCGAACCTCTCTGGTTGGCTGCGTCCAGTAATTCACCTGCCAATTTGTTCGCCATCGTTTTTTCAGAACGACCCTGGGCGTAACTGATGATCCACCGAATTCCCAATGCGGTTCGCCGTGAGGGACGAATTTCAGTCGGCACCTGGTAGGTCGATCCGCCCACGCGTCGTGATTTTACTTCAATCATCGGCCGAACATTATCAACGGCTTTCTCGAACACTTTAATTGCCGGATCGCTTGTTTTTTTTGCGATAATATCCATGGCATCATACAAAATGGATTCGGCAATGCTTTTTTTGCCGTTTCGCATAATCGCATTGATAAACTTCGATACCAGCTTATTATTGTACTTGGAATCGGGTATAATGATTTTTTCCGGAATTTCTCTTCTTCTTGGCATCTGCTGTACCCTTGCGTTATTGGTAATTTTTCCAATTAATTGTGAAACTTGAATCCTGTCCCGCTCTGGCGGGATTGAATTCTAATCCTATTTTGGTTTTTTGGCCCCGTACTTGGACCGCCCCTGTTTCCGATCCGCAACACCCAGCGAGTCAAGCGTCCCCCGGACGATGTGATACCGGACGCCCGGAAGGTCCTTGACGCGGCCGCCGCGAACCAGCACCACGGAATGCTCCTGCAGGTTGTGGCCGATTCCGGGAATATAGGCGGTTACCTCAATGCCGGTGGTCAGCCGGACACGTGCCACTTTACGCAAAGCCGAGTTGGGTTTTTTGGGCGTAGAAGTATACACCCGGGTACATACCCCTCTTTTCTGGGGAGCACCTTTGAGCGCAGGCGTGTTGGTTTTCTTTTGTATCCGTTTGCGGCCCTTTCGGATCAGCTGGTTAATCGTCGGCATATCTTCCCCTTTTTTACACGTTTCGACCTAAATTTTATTAGGTCATAAAAAGCTGAAAGTTATAAATTTAAAACCAAATTGTCAAGCATTATTATGTCTAAAATCACATTCCCAAGCATTTATTTTTTTCCCTCCATCCGGCATGGCCGTCACACTGTTCAGACCACCCGGCAGCCGCCGAACATATCGTCGATAAACGGCTGAAACCGGTCCATTAGGCGCCATCGGTCGTGGTGGGGTTATACAGATGAAATCCGGTCCCTGCCGGAATAATTCTTCCCATAATCACATTTTCCTTTAACCCCCGCAGGTTATCCACCGTACCGGCAATACTTGCTTCCGCCAGAACCTTGGTCGTCTCCTGAAAGGATGCCGCCGATATAAAACTGTCCGTGCTCAGCGAAGCCTTGGTAATGCCCAGAATAAGCGGTTCGGCCATGGCCGGCTTTTCGCCTTTTTCAACCACTGCCAGATTGGCTTCTTCGAATGTGTTTTTGTCAACCTGTTCTTCCAGGATAAAATCGGTATCACCCACCGCGGTTATTTTAACACGCCGCATCATCTGGCGAACGATGACTTCAATGTGCTTGTCGTTGATCCGGACGCCCTGGAGGCGATAGACTTCCTGAACCTCATCCACCAGATATCGGGCCAGCGCCACATCCCCCTTTATATTCAGAATATCCTGGGGGTTGGCCGAACCGCCGATGATCGGTTCACCGGCGCGGATGTAATCGCCGTCATAAATATTGATGTGTTTGCCCTGGGGAATCAGGTATTCCTTATTTTCCCCGACATCGGCCGGCGAAACCGTTACCTTCTGCTTTCCTTTCTTGGTACTTTTGGAAATGGCGACGTAGCCGTCAATCTCACTCAAAACCGAAGTTTCTTTGGGCTTGCGTACTTCAAAAAGCTCGGCCACACGGGGCAGGCCGCCGGTAATATCTTTTGTTTTGGTGGTTGCCCGGGGCAGTTTTGCGACGATGTCACCGGCCTTGACCGTATCGCCGTCTTCAACCAGCAAAATCGCGTTGACCGGCAGGACATACCGGGCAACGCCGGATGACTTCGGCAGGCTGGCGGTTTTACCATCGGCATCTTTAATGGAAATTCGGGGCCGCACCTCGGCGCTTTTGGATTCAATGATCGTGCGGCTGGACATACCCGTTACCGGGTCGACTTTTTCCTGCAGGGTTTTACCGGGCGTAATATCCCCGTACTTCACGGTTCCCTCCACCTCGGTGATAATGGGTGTGGTAAAGGGGTCCCAGGTTGCCAGAAGATCCCCGGCATTCACTTTCTGACCGTCCTTGACCAGGATGTGGGCGCCATAAATGACCGGATAGCGTTCCCGTTCCCGGCCGGTGTCGCTCACAATCGCAAACTCCCCCCCCCTGCGGTTCATGACCACCAGTATATTTTCCGCATTTTTGACCACATTGAGATCGTCGAATTTAATGGAGCCGTCCAACCTTGCCCGGACATCGGCCTGCTCAACACGCCGGCTGGCGGTTCCACCGATATGAAAGGTACGCATGGTCAACTGGGTGCCGGGTTCGCCGATGGATTGGGCCGCCAGAATTCCGACGGCCTGTCCGATTTCAACCGCATGGCCATGGGAGAGATCGCGGCCGTAGCATTTGGCGCAAACACCATGTCTGGTCTTACAGGTCAGTACGGATCGAATCTTGGCGTTGGCGATGCCGACATCTTCAATTCTTCTGACGGCATCTTCATCGATTTCATCGCTGGACCGGACGATCACCTCGTCGGTAAACGGATCGACAATGTTATCAACCGGATATCGTCCCAGGATGCGTTCGCCCAGCCGCTGGATAATTTCACCACCCTCCATCAGCGGTTCAACATCAACCCCCAGCATGGTTCCGCAATCAGGCTCGCTAACCACACAGTCCTGGGCGACATCCGCAAGGCGTCGGGTCAGGTACCCGGAGTTGGCCGTTTTCAGAGCGGTGTCGGCAAGCCCCTTGCGGGCGCCATGGGTAGAGATAAAATACTGCAAGACCGAAAGCCCCTCACGGAAATTAGCCGTAATCGGCGTTTCGATAATTTCGCCGGACGGTTTCGCCATCAGCCCGCGCATGCCGGCCAGCTGACGCATCTGGTCCTTACTGCCTCTGGCGCCTGAATCCGCCATCATGTATATGGGGTTGAAACTCTCCACCATGACGGGTTTGCCTTTAGCGTCCGTAATCGGCTTGCCTTCCCTGTCTATAGACGGTGCCGTTTTCATGGCTTCCATCATTTCATTGGCAACATCATCGGTGGCCTTGGCCCAAATGTCCACGACCTTATTATATTTTTCCCCTTGGGTAATCAGCCCCTCGGTGTATTGCTTGGCGATATCAGTGACCTGCTTTTCGGCTTCATCCAGGAGGTCCCGCTTGGATGCAGGGGTAATCATGGCATCAATCGAAATGGAAAGGCCGGCTTCGGTTGAGTGCTTGTAACCGATGTCTTTGAGACGGTCCGAAAGAATGACCGTTGCCTTGGGGCCCAGGTTCCGATAGGCATAATCGACCAGTTCGCTGAGCCTTTTCTTGTCCATGACATGATTCATGACTTCAAACGGAATTTCAGGTTTTTTCCCGACAACTTCAAACAGATGGTAGCCGTTGTCGCCGAAAATAACAGCGCTGACGTCTCCTCTGTTCAGCGAATATACGCCATCGGCGTCACTATCGGAAGCATTAAAAATCCGAATGAATTCATCCTTGCGCAGCAATCCGATATGCCCGTCCTTCTCTTTGTCGGCGCTTTCGGATGCTTTCACCATGTCGACAAAGGGCTTGCCGGCCTTTATCTGGGCCTGAATGTCTTTGGCGGCGTCTTCCGACGCAGTCATGATATGCCGCAGGACCAAAAGATTCTCCTTGGGAATGATTTCCCAGAGCAATATCCGTCCCACGGTTGTGTCGTATCGACTCAACCCCATTCGGACCGTAATTTCGGCATGCAACTCGACTTCGCCGGCGTCAAAGGCGACGCGCACCTCCTCCGGATTGGCAAATATCATGCCGGTTCCTTTGGCTTGCTTGGTCCCCCGGGTCATATAGTAAATCCCCAGAACGATATCCTGGGTCGGCACAATCGTCGGCACACCATTGGCCGGTGAAAGGATATTGTTGCTCGAGAGCATCAATACCCGGGCTTCGATCTGCGACTCCACCGCCAGGGGGACGTGAACCGCCATCTGGTCGCCGTCAAAGTCGGCGTTAAAAGCCGTACATACCAGCGGATGCAGCCGGATCGCCTTGCCTTCGATCAAAATCGGTTCAAAGGCCTGAATCCCCAGCCGATGGAGTGTGGGCGCGCGGTTCAGCATTACCGGGTATTCCTTGACGACTTCATCTAAAGTGTCCCAGACTTCCGGGGTTTCGCGTTCAACCATTTTCTTGGCACTTTTTACGGTGGAAACAAGTCCTTTTTGCTCCAATCGATAATAAATAAACGGCTTAAAGAGCTCGAGCGCCATCTTCTTGGGCAGACCGCATTGATGCAGCCTAAGATTGGGGCCGATGGTGATGACGGTCCGTCCGGAATAATCCACCCGTTTCCCCAAAAGGTTCTGGCGGAACCGGCCCTGTTTTCCCTTGAGCGTATCGCTGAGAGATTTCAGCGGCCGCTTGTTGCTCCCGGTAATCACCCGACCGTGACGACCGTTGTCAAAGAGAACATCCACGGATTCCTGCAGCATCCTTTTTTCGTTGCGGACAATAATGTCAGGCGCCTTCAGGTCGATCAGCCGCTGCAGACGGTTGTTGCGGTTAATCACCCGGCGATAGAGATCGTTCAGGTCGGACGTGGCAAAGCGACCGCCTTCCAGCGGAACCAGCGGCCGCAGATCCGGCGGCAAGACCGGAATGACGCTCATCACCATACAGGCGGGATTGATCCCGGAGCGCCGGAAGGCGTCCACAATTTTAAGCCGCTTGGACAGTTTCTGGCGCTTGGCCACCGAGCCGGTCGAGCGCGTCTCGGCCCGCAGTTCAACATATAATTTCTCCAGGTCGATCTGTTCGAGCAGGGTTTTGACCGCTTCAGCGCCGATCCCCGCTTCAAATTTTGACCCGTACTTTTCCAAGGCTTCGTAGTACTTCTCGTCCGACAGGAGTTGGCAGCGGGTCAGATCGGTGTCTTTGGGATCCGTAACGATGTAGTTGTCAAAGTAAAGAACCTTTTCCATGTTTTTGAGCGTTAAATCCAGCAAATTGCCGATTTTACTCGGAAGGCTCTTTAAAAACCATATGTGAGAAACCGGGGTGGCCAGTTCAATATGGCCCATCCGGTCCCGACGGACTTTGGACTGGATAACCTCCACGCCGCATTTTTCGCAGATAACGCCCCTGTGCTTCATGCGTTTGTACTTGCCGCAGTTACATTCGTAATCCTTGGTGGGACCAAAAATTTTTGCGCAGAACAAACCGTCGCGTTCGGGTTTGAAGGTTCGATAATTAATGGTTTCTGGTTTTTTTACTTCCCCAAACGACCACTGCAGAATTTCTTCCGATGAAGCCAAACCGATGCGAACACCGGTATAAAGTCTAGGGTCTTTAGGTTTAGCGAAAAAATCATATAGAGTTTCCAAGGGCTTCTCCTTATTCATCTTTTCCTTCAAGTAGTTTGACATCTAAACCCAAACTCTGAAGTTCTTTTGTCAGAACCCGAAAGGACTCCGGGATGCCCGGTTCCAATGTATTCTGGCCTTTAACGATCTTTTCATACATCCGCGTTCTACCCGCCATATCATCCGACTTGACGGTTAAAAACTCTTGCAGCGCATGGGCTGCGCCATAGGCTTCCATGGCCCATACTTCCATTTCCCCCAACCGCTGGCCGCCGAATTGGGCTTTGCCGCCGAGGGGTTGCTGTGTAACGAGTGAATACGGCCCGATGGAACGGGCATGAATCTTATCGTCAACCAGATGGTGCAGTTTCAGCATGTACATAGTGCCCACCGTGATCTTCTGTTTAAACGGTACGCCGGTGCGCCCGTCGTACAGGGTGGCTTGCCCGGATGTGGATAATCCAACTTCATCCAGCAGCGCCTTGATCTCTTCTTCCTTGGCGCCGTCAAAAACAGAGGTGGCCATGTGCACACCGTCGCGGTATTGCCGGGCGAAATTGACCAACGCTTTTTCATTCAGGCCGTCGAGCATCTTGGGAGTATCTGAATCGGAAAATATCCGCTTCATCTTCGTGCGCACTTCCTTTAGCTTGTTCTCTTCCAGCAGTTTATTGATCTGGGCGCCCAGCCCTTTGGCGGCATAACCCAGATGAATTTCCAGAACCTGCCCCACATTCATTCGCGACGGAACCCCCAACGGGTTGAGCACCATATCCACCGGGGTGCCGTCCTCAAAATACGGCAGATCCTCCTGGGGCAAAACCCGTGATACCACCCCTTTATTGCCATGACGGCCGGCCATTTTATCGCCCACCGAAAGTTTTCGTTTCATGGCCACGTAAACCTTCACCATCTTGATGACGCCGGGAGCCAGATCATCCCCGCGGTCAAAGCGGCTGACCTGCTCTTCAAGCTCGGCCCGGCAGCGGTCGCAGTTCTGACGATACTGTTCAAGGATATCATGGATTTTTTCGGTCGCCTTGGGGTCCTGCAATACGATCCCCTCGATCTGCGCCAGCGGTATTCCCGCCAGTGTATCGGCGTCGATCTTGCTGCCTTTCGGCAGTAAAATCTTCTTGCCCCGTTTTATCACGGTTTCAGATTTCTGACCGATGAGCAGCTTTTCAATCTCCCCGCGGGCGATTTCCTCATTGATCCGGATTTCGTCGTCCCGGTCTCTTTTAAGGGCGGCGATTTCAGCATCTTCTATCAGTCGACTGCGTTCATCCTTATCAACCCCCCGTCTCGAAAAGACTTTGGCATCAATGACAATCCCTTCGACACCCGGAGGAACCCTCAAAGAAGTGTCTTTAACATCGCCGGCCTTTTCCCCGAAGATGGCCCGCAGCAGTTTCTCTTCCGGTGAAAGCTGCGTTTCTCCTTTTGGCGTAATCTTTCCCACCAGGATGTCGCCGGGAACAACCTCAGCCCCCAGCCGAATGATACCGCTTTCATCCAGGTCCTTGAGTGCTTCTTCGCCCACATTGGGAATATCCCGCGTAATATCTTCTTTTCCCAGCTTGGTGTCCCGGGAAACGACTTCAAACTCTTCAATATGGACGGAGGTATAAACACCATCACGAACCAGTCGTTCGCTCACCAGAATCGAATCTTCGAAATTATACCCTTCCCACGGCATAAACGCCACGGTGACGTTTTTACCCAGGGCCAGTTCGCCCTTGTCGGTGGCGGGTCCGTCGGCTATGATATCGCCGGCCTTAACGCGCTGGCCTTTTTCAACAATGGGACGCTGGTTAAAACAGGTATTCTGATTGGAACGTTTAAATTTCGCCAGGTTATAGATGGTCACGTCTTTGGCGCTGCGATCCTTAGCCGGCGCATGTCGCAAAACGATACGGGAGGCTTCAACCGCATCCACCACACCATCACGCTGGGCCACCACTCCCACGCCGGAATCTTTGGCGACAACCCCTTCGATGCCCGTACCGATCAGGGGGGCCTGATTCATGATAAGCGGAACCGCCTGCCGCTGCATATTGGATCCCATCAGCGCCCGGTTGGCATCGTCGTTTTCCAGAAAAGGAATCAGCGAAGCCGATACACTGACCAGCTGGTTGGGCGAAATATCCATGAGTTCAATTTCTTCCCGGTTGACCATCATAAACTCTCCGGCAACCCGCGACGTAACCAGTTGATTGACATAGCTGCCTTTTTTATCCACCAGGGCGTTTGCCTGGGCAATGGGAAGTTCCTTTTCTTCAAAGGCGCTCAGGAATTTGACCTCGTTGGTTACCGTGGAATCTTTAACGACCCGGTATGGCGTTTCAATAAAGCCGTAATCGTTCACGCGCGCATACGTGCTAAGAGAGACGATCAGCCCGATATTGGGTCCTTCCGGTGTTTCAATGGGGCATATGCGCCCATAGTGAGACGGATGCACGTCCCTGACCTCAAAACCGGCGCGTTCACGGGTCAACCCCCCCGGTCCGAGGGCGCTCAGCCGCCGCTTGTGGGTTGTTTCAGAAAGCGGGTTGGTCTGATCCATGAACTGGCTGAGCTGGCTGGTGCCGAAAAATTCCTTCACAACCGCCGAAACCGGTTTCGGATTCACCAGGTCATGGGGCATCAGGGCATCCACCTCCTGGAGACTCATCCGTTCTTTAATGGCCCGTTCCATCCGCACCAGACCGATCCGATACTGATTTTCAAGCAGCTCGCCGACGGCACGGACCCGTCGGTTTCCCAGATGGTCGATATCGTCCACAACGCCCTGGGTGTCCCGGAGGGCAATCAGCGTCTTGGCTGTTAGGAGAATATCCTCCTTTCTCAGGGTGACGATATTGATGGGCGTATCGATCCCCAGTCGCAGGTTGATCTTCAGTCTTCCCACGCTGGACAGATCGTAATAAGCCGATTTGAAAAACAGGTGATCAACAAAATCCTGGGCCACTTCCGGCGTAGCCGGGTTACCCGGTCTGAGGCGCCGATAGATTTCAATCAGGGCGTCCTGTTTGGTCTCCACCTTGTCCAGTAAAAGTGTCTTGCGAATAGAATCACTGCTGGACATTTCATCGATAAAAAGCAGCTCAAATTCATTAATGCCGGCATTGCTCAGTTTCAGGAGGGTCTCTTCATCCACCAGATCGTTGGCCTTTATAACCGTTTCACCGGTTTTGGGATCAACAATCGCATGGGCAAAGACCTTATGGGTGATATCATCCAAACCCACCGGAATCGTTGTCGTATTGCTGGCTTTTAACTGGGCAAGCACACGCTTGGTAAACATCCGCCCCTTTTTTACCACCACCTCGCCGGACACCGGATCCTTGATATCGCGACCGGCCCGCTGGCCTTTGAGCAAATCGGGATTAAATTCCTTTAAATAGCGTTTACCTTTAACCTGGATCTTTTCGGTACTATAAAAATACGTCAAAATGTCTTCGGCCGAATAACCGAACGCTTTAAAAAGCAGTGTTACGGGAAACTTGCGACGCCTGTCGATCCGAATATAGACGATATCCTTGGGATCGATCTCCATATCGATCCAGGAGCCCCGCACCGGGATAATCCGTGAGGTATAGATAATCTTGCCGCTGGAATGACTGCTGCCTTTGTCGTGGTCGAAAAACACGCCCGACGAGCGGTGCAGCTGGCTGACGACTACCCGTTCGGTGCCGTTAATGATAAACGTGCCCTTATCCGTCATCAGGGGAATCGTACCAAAATAGATTTCCTGTTCCTTGATGTCACGGATATTGGAAACCCCGGTCTCTTTATCGATATCGTTTACTACCAATCGGACGGTAATGCGCACAGGCAGTTCGTAAGTCATCCCTTTATGGATACACTCCTGAACCGTATGCTTCACCTCGGCAAAGCGGTAAGATACGAAGTCCAGCGAGGCGCTTCCCGTAAAATCCTTGATGGGAAAAACAGACTTGAATACCGCCTGCAAACCGATATCTTCACGCTTTTCAGGCGGGACGCCTATTTGTAAAAATCGTTTGTATGAGTCGCGTTGCATCCCGATCAGATCAGGGATTTCAACAATTTTACGTATCTTGCCGAAGCTTTTTCTGACACGCATATTAACCACGGTGCTTTCCGCCATGACATCTCCAATATCTTATAGTGTAATTGGGTAACGGGCTATAGGTGATAGGCGAAAATCAGAACGTTGCAGCGAGCGCTCGCAAACGCCCGCCGACGTTTTTTCATTCCTATCACCCACACCCCTTTTCATTCACCAGTTACGGACTACTTTAATTCCACCTGGGCGCCGGCGCCTTCCAACTGAGCCTTGATTTTTTCGGCTTCCTCTTTGGAAACAGCTTCTTTGACGGGTTTGGGGGCCTCATCCACCAGGGTCTTGGCTTCTTTCAGCCCGAGACCGGTAATGGCCCGCACTTCTTTAATAACCTGAATCTTTTTGTCGCCCACGGTTGTCAGGATAACGTCGAATTCCGTCTTTTCTTCTACCGGCGCAGCCGCGTCTCCCGAAGCAGCCGCTGCGACGGCAACCGGCGCTGCTGCGGAAACGCCGAACTTCTCTTCCATTTCCTTGATCAGTTCGGATAACTCCAGTACGGACATATTTGCTATAAATTCAATCACATCTTCTTTGGTAATGTTTGCCATTTGACTTTCCTCCAGTTTCACTTACGGGATGGTGTTGTCATCAGCCCGCTAATGTATTCAGCTTTTTACGTTTTATCTGTTAGTGACGTTCCATTCTGTCTGCCGCCATTTTTAACTGCAGCCGACACTGTCCATCGATTTTCAGCCCGCCGCTTCTTCCTTTTTTGCCTTGAGGGCCAGCAACACATTCAACATGCCGGACGGAACCGCGCTCAACACCCTTACAAACGACGTCGGCACTGCGTTCATGACCGAAAGCAGCTGACTGAGCAGAACTTCGCGTGAAGGCAGATTTGCCAGCGCTTTTATCCCGTTCAAGTCGATGATCTTGCCGCCCATGACGCCGATTCTGAGTTCGAGCTTTTCGTTCTCTTTGGCGAACTGTGTCAAAACCTTGGCCGGCGCCACCGGATCATCATAACTTAAGGCAATGGCGCTGGGGCCCTTAAAACTGTCCTGGATCAGGGCGACATCCGTTTCCTGGGAAGCCCTTCGCAGCAGCGTATTCTTCACAACCTGATAATCGATCCCGGCATCCCGCAGTTTTCTGCGCAGGTCATTCAGGGATTCAACCCGCAATCCCTTATAATCGGTAACGATCAAAACCTTTGTTTTTAAAAATTTTTCGCGCAGATCTTGAACAACTTTTTTCTTATCGTCTAATTTCAATTATTAACACCTCCCTCCTTTTCTGTAAAAAACCGGAGGCACTATTTCATTGCTAACGCCTGTCTCTGTAGGCCGGTCAACCCGATTATACACAGATAGAGTGAACCTACGGTCTTTGACAGTTTATTTAAACCCGATGGGAAACAATCTTTTATTTAACGATTTCCTTGGCAAAGGACGTGTCGATGGTGATGCCCGGTCCCATTGTGGTGGATATGGCAATCGTCTTTAGATAAGTCCCCTTGCTGGCCGCAGGCTTCAAACGGATGATGGTCTCGATGAAAGCGGAAATATTCTGAACAATTTTTTCCGCTCCGAAAGAAACCTTGCCCATGGGCGCATGCACGATCCCGGCCTTTTCAACCCTGAAATCGATCTTTCCGGCTTTAAGTTCGTTGACCGCTCTGGTAACATCAAACGTGACGGTTCCAATTTTGGCATTCGGCATCAATCCCCGGGGGCCGAGAAGTTTACCGATCTTACCCACCGTCCCCATCATATCGGGTGTCGCGACGGCTTTATCGAAGCCGAACCATCCGTTCTTGATCTGTTCAACCAGATCGTCGTTGCCTACGAAATCCGCTCCGGCATCCTGGGCTTCTTTTTCCTTTTCACCCTTGGCAAACACCAGCACCTTTACTTCTTTGCCGAGACCGTTGGGCAATACAACCGTACCGCGCACCATCTGCTCGGCATGCCGGGGATCCACCCCCAAGCGTACCGCCAGGTCAACGGACTCATCAAATTTTACATAGGCTGAATCGATTGCCAGCTGAACGGCCTCAACAAAATCATGCTTTTTGCCGGAATGAACCTTTTTTCTTGCCTCTATAAATTTTTTACCGTGCTTCGGCATTTTTCTACATCACTCCTTTTATTCTTTAGGCGATCTCGATCCCCATACTTCTAGCTGTCCCTGAAACAATTTTACAGGCAGCTTCCAGGTCGTTCGCATTTAAATCGACCATCTTCAGTTTTGCTATCTCTTCAACCTGAGCCCGTGACACTTTAGCGACCTTATTTCGTTTGGGATTGTCTGAGCCTTTTGCAATCTTAGCCGCTTTCTTCAACAGGACTGAGGCCGGTGGCGTCTTGGTGATAAAGGTAAATGATCGGTCCTGATAAACGGTGATCACGACGGGAATAATCATGCCTTCATCATTTGCGGTCCTGGCATTAAAAGCTTTGCAGAAATCCATTATGTTAACACCGTGCTGCCCCAGGGCCGGACCGATCGGCGGTGACGGGTTGGCTTTTCCGGCCGTTACCTGCAGTTTTATCTGTGTCATTACTTTCTTCGCCATTTTTCTTCACACTCCTAAATTGTTATAGCTTGCTGACCTGAACGAAATCCAATTCAACTGGTGTAGAACGTCCGAAAATGCTCACCAGGACCCTTATCTTGCCCTTCTCAGGGTTAACCTCTTCCACCGTGCCGTTAAAATTGGTGAACGGTCCGTCAATCACCCGAATTTCATCGCCGTATTCAAAAAAATATTTCGGCTTCGGCTTTAATTTGCCGGCCTCCATCCGGTTCAATATCTGCTCGGCTTCATCATCGGTAATGGGCGTTGGCTTGTCTCTGCCCCCCAAAAAACCGGTGACTTTGGCGGTATCATTAACGATGTGCCAGGTTTCATCGTCCAGTTCCATGTTCACCAGGATATAACCGGGATAAAATTTACGCGCCGACGTCTTTCGTTTTCCCTTTATGAGTTCTACAACATGTTCGGTCGGCACAATCACTTCACCGAATTTATCCGGATGAGAGGATAGAGCAACCCGTTCCTCAAGGGCTGTTTTAACCTTATTTTCAAACCCCGAATAAACATGGACGATATACCATTTGCGTGCCACTATACTTTTCTCCTCATTTATTTAAAAACCAAACGAATCAGACTCGACAAGCTGATATCGACGACCCCCAAAAAGAGTGAAATGATTATTACCAATATAATGACCACCAGCGTCGAACCCAGCGCCTGTTTACGCGTAGGCCAAGTTACTTTTTTTAGTTCCACCTTGACTTCCCGCAAAAACTGCAAGGCCTTTTCGATAAAATTCCTGACAGCGCCGCCCTGGGTCGATTTAACGGCGGGCAAGGACCTTTTCTGGGGCGCCGCCTGCCTTTTTGCTGTATCCTTGTCGGATATAACCGCCGGAACAGCCCCCTCGACCGCGGCTTCAGTATTTGCCTGGGGCGCAGCCCCTTCATCGATGCCTTTTTTCTTTTTTGGTGAAGCTTTTTTTCGCTGTATCCGTCCCATTTTGCTCCCTAAAAGGTGAAAGCTCAAAGTCTTAACACCTGCCGTTCTCGGACCATCAAACTCTGAGCTTTCGCCTCAATATATGCTGGCAGGCCAGGAGGGATTTGAACCCCCAACACCCGGATTTGGAGTCCGATGCTCTACCGTTAGAGCTACTGGCCTGCAGGTTCCCTTATCAAAGAATCCAGTTCCGCCGTTGACAACACGAATCTACAATAGAACAGGCTATTTGGTCTCTCTATGCATCGTATGCGTTCGACAAAATCTACAATACTTCTTAAATTCCAGCTTGTCCGGAGTTGTCCGTTTGTTTTTTGTCGTATTATAATTTCTTCTTTTGCATTCAGCACATGCAAGCGTAATTATTATTCTCACCAGCAAACTCCTCTGTGCCGTTATTCGATTATTTCGCTTACCACGCCGGCGCCCACCGTACGGCCGCCTTCACGAATCGCAAACCGCAACTCTTTCTCCATCGCGATCGGCGTGATCAAATCGGCCGATATCGTTACATTGTCTCCCGGCATCACCATCTCGACGCCCTCGGGCAGCTGCAATATCCCCGTCACGTCCGTCGTCCGAAAATAAAACTGCGGCCGGTACCCATTGAAAAACGGCGTATGCCGTCCCCCCTCTTCCTTGCTCAATATGTATACCTCTGCCTTGAACTTCGTGTGCGGCTTAATCGATCCCGGAATCGCCACCACCTGGCCGCGCTCTACATCCTCGCGCTTGGTCCCCCGCAGCAATAACCCCACATTGTCCCCCGCACGACCCTCGTCCAACAGCTTGCGAAACATTTCTACGCCCGTACACACCGTCTTTACCGTCGGCCGGATGCCCACAATCTCGATCGCATCGCTCACATGGATGATCCCCCGGTCCACTCGACCCGTTACCACCGTGCCGCGCCCCGAGATGCTGAACACATCCTCGATGGGCATCAAAAACGGCTTGTCGATGTCCCGCTTGGGCTCCGGAATAAACGTGTCGATCGCTTCCATCAGCTCAAATACGCACTTGGCCTCGGCACTGTCCGGATCATCACTCTCCAGCGCCTTTAAGGCACTGCCCCGGATAATCGGCGTGTCATCCCCCGGAAACTCATACTTGTCCAAAAGCTCCCGCAGCTCCAGCTCCACCAGCTCAATCAACTCCTCATCATCCACCATGTCGCACTTGTTCAAAAATACCACGATCCGCGGCACCCCCACCTGACGCGCCAGCAGTATGTGCTCCCGCGTCTGGGGCATCGGTCCGTCATCCGCTCCCACAACCAATATGGCGCCGTCCATCTGAGCCGCTCCCGTGATCATGTTCTTGATATAATCCGCATGACCCGGACAATCCACATGCGCATAATGACGATTGGCTGTCTGATACTCCACATGCGCCGTCGCGATCGTAATGCCGCGCTCCTTCTCCTCAGGCGCCTTGTCGATCTGGTCAAACGGCACGTACTCCGCCAGACCCTTCAATCCCATATGCTTCGTTATCGCCGCCGTCAATGTCGTCTTGCCATGATCGATATGGCCGATCGTCCCCACATTCACATGCGGCTTGGTCCGCTCAAATTTCTGCTTCGCCATCTCTCGTCCTCCCCTTAATATTATTCATTTTTTTCAAATTCAGATCTTCTTACCGTCAATACCCCGCCCGGCACGCAGTTTTCGACTCCAGCGCTTCAACTGCGCTGTGGAGCCCACGACCGGAATCGAACCGGTGAACCTCTTCCTTACCAAGGAAGCGCTCTACCTACTGAGCTACGTGGGCGCTGACGGGCAATCCGTAAAACCGATAAAGCCCCCGCTGTTACCATCAGGAACCGTAGCAACCATCTGGCTGGAGCGGGAGACGAGGCTCGAACTCGCGACATTCAGCTTGGAAGGCTGAAGCTCTACCAACTGAGCTACTCCCGCTCATGTTATCAGGGCAAATATGCTGTGGCACACCCCTATGAAGAATTCAGGAGATAATATCAAGTTTCCGCAAAATTGCGCTAACCGCAGTTAGAATCATGCAGGAAGCCATGTAGTATCCCGATTCCGATTTCAGTATCGAAATCTCCTACATACAACTCACATTAGGGATGGTGGTGGGGGGAGGATTTGAACCTCCGAAGGCTTCGCCGACAGATTTACAGTCTGTTCCCTTTGGCCACTCGGGAACCCCACCCGTTAAACGTAACATGGAGGGTGCATCGAATATCCGCCACCCATCAACCCAAACAATTAGTGGAGCCAGCGGAGGGACTCGAACCCCCGACCCACTGATTACAAATCAGTAGCTCTACCAGCTGAGCTACGCTGGCATACACAAACTTTTTTAATTTTTCTAAATGCTTAACTGATTAATTCGATCCAATATCCTAAACAGAACGTTCTTCTATAGCGATGTATCTATTAAATATCAACCCATAAAATTGTTTATAAAAGCCGTTTATTATTCAAATTTAATAAATATTGTCTTAAATATTCTATTTTTGACTATTATCTTTGATTTTTGATTATTTGATTAGATATTTGATTTTTGACGATAATCCCATTTTAAATTCATTGGCAGTGAAAGGTACCGTTTATTAGACCTGCCACCTCACCGTTTCGCGCGATAAAGCCCCCTTGCGCTTACTTTTCGATACCGGTACGGGCGGCTACCCCTTTATCAAAATAATGTTTAACACTCTTCATTTCGGTAACCAGGTCCGCCCGATCTATAATCTCAGGGCGGGCGCCCCGACCGGTGATGATTATTTCAACCCCTTCGGGTTTATCAGCGATAAGGTTTAACAGTTCCTCAACCGGAAACAATCCGAAATGCACCGCAACATTGGCTTCTTCCAGTATGATCAACCCGTATTGGCCGGATTCCATCGCTCCCCTTGCTTTTTCGAGACCCCTGCGAGCCGCCGCCATGTCTTCTGGTGCAGGGAGGCCCTTGACGAACTTGCCGATTCCAAACTGTTCAATGCTGATCATGTCTGAAAATCGTTTCAACGATTTGATTTCACTATAATCACCGATTTTCATAAACTGGCAGATATAAACCTTTAATCCGGCTCCGGCCGCCCGCAGGGCAAGCCCCAGGGCGGCCGTGGTCTTGCCCTTTCCATCCCCGGTATAGACCTGAACATAACCTTTTTTCATGGGTGCCCGCCTGCCTTTCTGATGAGATCATTGCGCGCGCAGTCCGTCCCGAGTGAAACCGAAACCTTTGAACCGGGCTGAGCGCACGGTATCGAGTGCCCGTTTTCATCGAAAATCGCTGCGATGATGTCGGTATGGACCGGGCTGCCTGGTTTGAGGATTTCAACCCGATCCCCTTTAAAAAACTTGTTGCGGGCGTCCACCTTCACCTGTTGCGGGTTGATTGGGTCCAGCACTTTAGCGATGAAAAGCGGTTTACTTTCGTTTTCAGCGCCCCCATTACAGCGCGACGCCCCGTCCGGTTCGCCGAAATAAAATCCGGTACTGTAGCCGCGGTGGCTGATGCTGTTGAGTTCCCTAAGCCATTCCTCTCTGAACTCATACTGTAGCGGATTTTTATAATATGCATCAATGGCTTCGCGGTACACTTTTACCGTAGCGGCGACGTAATGGATGCCTTTCATGCGTCCCTCAATTTTCAGCGCCGTCAGTCCCGTCTGGATCAGTTCAGGGATATGCGCAATCATAGACAGGTCGCTTGAATTGAAAATATAAGTCCCGCGCTCGTCTTCGCTGATGGGCATGTACTGTCCGGGACGCGTTTCTTCCATGACCGCGTACTTCCACCGGCAGGGGTGGCAGCACATGCCTTGATTGCTGTCGCGGTTCGCCATAAAATTACTCAGCAGACACCTGCCGGAATACGAGATGCACATGGCCCCATGCACAAACGCCTCCACCTCCAGACCGGACTGTGCGACCATCTCACCGGCTTCAGCCAGCGACAGCTCCCGGGCCATGACAATTCTTTTAATGCCCTGATTTTTCCAGAACAGCGCACTGTTATAATTGGTCGTATTGGCCTGGGTGCTTAAATGCAGCGGAATGTGCGGGACAATTTGACGCGCCGCTGCAATGATGCCGGGATCAGAAACGATCAGGCCGTCAATCTCCATATCGCTCAGCATTTCAAGATAGCGCCGTATCGCCGGCTGCTCGGCATTGCGTGAATAAATATTGCAGGCCAGGTAGACCCGTACACCGCCTGCATGGGCAAGGGCTGCGGCCGACCTGAGCTCATCAAGGGTAAAGTTTCCTGAAAAATTCCGGAGGCTATAATCCTTTCCCCCCAGGTAGACTGCGTCCGCCCCGAAATGAATGGCAACTTCAAGTTTTTCAAAATTGCCTGCCGGCGCCAGCAATTCGATCCTATCCGTTTTTGTCAGCATTCATGATCCTTTTAATTACAGCTGCCAAACTCTCGGGCCATGGCTGGGTGGATATGCCGAAATTCTGATGGATTCTGCTGCAGTCCAATGCTGAATATCGCGGTCTTTTGGCCGGGGTGGGATACTGATCGGTTGAAATCGCCTGGACAACGGGCCGTTTAAAAAGTTGATAGGGTGCTGTCAGGCTGAAAATTTTTTCAGCAAATTCGTGCCAGGAAGCAACACCCTTGCCGCAGTAATGATAGGTTCCCCACGGTACAGCGGATTTCCTATGAATATCCGACGCTATTTTCAAGACCGTCCGGGCCAGATCGGTGGCGCTGGTGGGAGAGCCGAACTGGTCGTTGACGACGTTTATAACCTTCCTTTCCCGGCCGATTCGCAGCATGGTTTTCACAAAATTATGACCGAAAACGCCGTAGAGCCAGGATGTCCGCAGGATGATATGCTCGGGCAAGAGCGATCGGATCCGGTTCTCGCCGTCTGCTTTGCTGCGGGCATAGACGCCCGTCGGCGCGACCGGGTCAGATTCCGTATACGGGGTGTTTTTCTCACCGTCGAAAACATAATCCGTTGAAATGTGGATGATCGCGATGCCGGCCGACCGGCAGGCCCCGGCGAGGACGGCGGGGCCTTCAGCATTGACGCGGCCGGCCGGCAACGGCTCTGACTCAGCTCTGTCCACCTGGGTATAGGCTGCCGCGTTTATCACCAGGAATGGTCTGAATCGGGCAATGGCCTTGTCGACATCCGCCGCGGCTGTGATATCCAGCTCCGACAAATCAGTGGCGACGGGCTCGAATTCGCTTTTCCGGCCTTGCAGCAGCAGTTCCTGGCCGAGCTGCCCGTCCGCCCCGGTCACCAGAATCTTCAATGTCAAACCTCCGTAACAGGAAGCTGCTCGGGTAACAGGTTTTGCAGGAAGGAAAACTGCCGGTCCTTATGTGACAGGATGGGGTCTTTTTCCGGCCAGTCAATCCGGATGTCGGGATCTTTCCAATTGATGCCGCCTTCATCTTCAGGTTTATAATAATCCGAACATTTATACAGTACGTGGGCGGTTTCACTGCAGACACAAAACCCGTGGGCAAACCCCTCCGGGATCAACATCTGGCGTTTGTTTTTTTCAGACAGGGTGACACCGGTCCATCGGCCGAAGCCGGATGATCCGGGCCGTATGTCCACGGCCACATCAAATATTTCACCGGTAATCACCTGCACCAGCTTTGCCTGGGGGCGCTTTATTTGGTAATGCAGTCCCCGGAGGGTGCCTTTGACTGAAAACGACAGATTGTCCTGCACGAATTGCTGCTCAATTCCCAGTTGCCCATATCTCCGGCGCTGATATGTTTCCACAAAAAAGCCGCGCGGATCCGCAAATACATCGGGTTCAATAATCAGAACCCCTTCAAGGTCGGTGGGGATGATATTCATAACTGTTTCTTATCGTATTTCAACATGTCCATTAAATACTGCCCGTTGCTGTTCTGCAACAGCGGTCGGGCCAGCCTTTCAACCTGGGCGGCATCAATATATCCCATGCGATAGGCAATCTCCTCCAGACAGGCCACTTTCAGCCCCTGGCGGTTTTCAATCGTTGCGATGAAATTAGCGGCCTGCATCAGGGTCTCATGGGTCCCGGTATCCAACCAGGCGATGCCGCGACCCAGCTTTTCCACAAACAGAGATTCCCTATCCAAATAGGCCCGGTTGACGTCCGTTATTTCCAGCTCGCCCCGGGGCGAAGGCTCTAATGCAGCGGCAATATCCAGGACCCGGTTATCATAAAAATAGAGGCCGGTCACCGCATAGTTGGACTTGGGGCTTTTGGGTTTTTCTTCGATACCGATAACATTGTCGCTGCCATCGAATTCAAGCACCCCGTAGCGTTCGGGATATTTGACCCAGTACCCGAAAACAGTGGCGCCCGTTTTTCTGGACTTGGCCTTGGTGAGCTGCGCCGTCAGACTCTGGCCGTAAAATATATTATCCCCCAGGACCATGCAAACAGGGTCGCGCCCGACAAAGTGCTTCCCGATAATAAACGCTTGGGCCAGTCCCCCGGGATGCGGCTGTTCGGCATAACTAAAGGAGATACCCCACTGGGACCCGTCCCCCAGAAGCTTTTCAAACAACGGAAGATCCTGCGGAGTCGAAATGATCAGTATTTCCCTGATCTCCGCCAGCATCAAGACCGAAAGCGGAAAATAAATCATCGGTTTGTCGTAGACCGGCAAAAGCTGTTTGCTGACGACCCGGGTAATCGGATAGAGCCGCGTGCCGGACCCGCCGGCCAGAACGATTCCTTTCATTATGACGATTCCTACTCGCTGGAAAAATTGATTTGGTTTTTAAAAATTTTCTTTTCCATATGATTTTTTTCTGATTTTAGCAACACCGCCGGTGAAGTTTATTGCCGTAGAAAAATTTTGCGATCTGAGATGTCAAAAATGCAGCCTGACACTTCTACCCCTTATCCTCACGCCAAAACTACCCATTTCATTGCCCAATTCACTAGACATTACCCAATTGCCATTTTTTGGTCTTGCTCCATCGATCATTCTGACCTCGTCCTAAACACTCCACTTGATTCTTCGTGCGTAAATTTTTAAACACTCGCCGGATCATGTCTACGCTGACATTCGGGCAAACAATTCCTGCTTGCCACGCGCTTCCCCAAGATCTGAAAGATACCAGGAAGTGGATGCAGGAACGGACTCAAACTTCAGCGCAAAAAGATTTAAGGTCATCATGGATCTTCCCTTTCATAAGTCGACTGATCCTCACGCAAGGGCATCATAATTCATAACTTACTGATATTATTGGTGCCCCCGGCAGGAATCGGACCTGCGGCGCATGGATTAGGAATCCATTGCTCTATCCACTGAGCTACGGGGGCGAAACTTATTCGATATAGAGTTTTTGGCCCGGGTAGATTTTACTCCTGGGGGTTAACTGGTTAATCCGAAGGAATTGTTCCAGGGGCATTTTGAATTGCTGCGAGATTTTAAAGGGGCTGTCGCCGTGTTTGACCTGATAGGTTTTTAGTTCTTCTCTTGGCGGCGCTTCCTCTGTTTTCCCCGATAAATGGAGAACCTGGCCGATACTGAGCATGGTGGAATTCAGCTTGTTTAACTCCTGGATCTCTTTGGTGGTGGTACCATAGCGCTTGGCGATAATCCAGAGCGAATCACCGCTTCGGACCGTGTGGGTTGCGGGCGGTTTTTCCGGCACGATGGTCTGAGCCGGCGGCTGATAGGACCCGCCCTGGGGTATTTTCAGCACCTGGCCGGCAACGATGAAATTGTGCCTGTGAATGTTGTTCGCCCGGGCAATGCTGCTAACGCTGGTCCGGTATCGATTGGCGATGCCGGAAAGCGATTCGCCCGATCTTACCCTGTGGTTGACATAATCCGGCTGCGGTCTGGAGGATACGGGGATATCGTCCAGTTTCGCCAGCAGTTCTTCCGCCTTTCCAGGGGGCACGCGAAGCTGGTAGAGTTCGCGCGGCAATATCTTATAGCGCAGTTCGGGATTCAGTTCCGTCAAATCGGCCAGGTCGATACCTAATATACTGGCGATATCCCGCAGATGCATCTGTTTTGTAACGGTTGATATTTCAAATTCAAAGGGCGGATCGACCGTTACGCTGTCGAGCCCGTATCGTTCCTTGTTGTTGAGAACATGCAGCGTGGCCAAAAACCTGGGAACGTAACGGGCCGTCTCAAACGGCAGGCGTTCGAACAAATCCCAGAAGTCATCGAGGTAGTTCACATTTTGACTTTTGATGACCCGCAGCACCCTGCCTTCCCCGCAGTTGTAGGCAGCCAGTGCGGTCGTCCAGTCGCCGAAGATCTGATGCAACTCCTTTAAATACGCGATCGCCGCCTGGGTCGCTTTTTCAGGGTCCATGCGTTCATCGATAAAAACATCCCGCTTCAGTCCGAATTTAAAGCCGGTTGAAGGAATAAATTGCCAAAGCCCCAATGCTCTTGCCCGGGAAAGGGCATTGACCTTGAATCCGCTTTCAATCAACGGCAGCCAGGACAATTCCTCCGGAAGACCGGCTTTACGGAGTTCCGAAACGATGTAATCATGATACCGGCCGGAGCGCCTGTAGGAATCAATAAAAAATTTTTTTTCCCTTCCAGTGGTAAACAGATCGATTTCAGCCTGAATATACTTATTGACCACCAGCGGGATGGCATTGTGCTTTCCGTTGGCGACGATATTTCGGGAGGCATATATTTCAAGGATTCGCTTGGATATGATCAGTCGGAGGTCTTCTTTTTGCTGGATCAATTCGGGTTTGATATCCGGACTGTCGATTTTAAGAATAAGTGAATAGGCCTGATCAAGGGCCTCCAATGCGTTTTCCAATTCGCCTTTTTGCCAGAAATCCTGAGCCGCCTGACAAAAATCAAGGGCTTCATCCAGCAAAGACTGTATTTTTTTGGGAGTAAGCGGGATTTCCGTGGCCGGATCATTTGATTCTTTGGCGCCGGCAGCCGAGCCTTCCCCAACCGGTTGGGCAGCAGCCTTATCCGGATTTGAGTTTACAACCGGTTTTGGCGGCGTTGGTTCCATCTTTTTGGCGGACGTCCCCGGCGCTGCTTTCGGCTTCTCAGCAGCCCCCGGAACAACCAATGCCACTTGCGGGGCCGAAGGGGCGCTCCCGGACGGCGGGTTGCTCATTTTGGGCTTTGCCGGACTCATGTCCTCGATGACAACCTTATTATCGGCATCTTCGGCGACCACCTGATTATCGACATTATCGGCGACAACGTTGTTATCAGTAGCAGCTGTAGTTTTTTGCGGGGGCGGGGATCCCTGTTTATCCTGTGTCGACACCGGTTTGGGAACAGCTTGAATGCAAGCGCTCAAAATGAATATCAAAAGGACGGCCAGGGGGAAAAAACGTAATCTATTCAAACCAAAATCCTTAAAACAGCGTGTGAGAAACGATCCGACACCTTTGCAAAACGCTCTTTTTGCCCCATTCGGTGTCAGGGCTAATTTGTCTTCGCCCCAGACGGATTAATCCAGATTAATCCTCGAGGTATACAATGCATCTATCTTTGGCTGTTCGATTACACAAAAACAGGTGCCTTTGTCAAGGATTTAACTTCATTCCGTTATTTCAGGGTTCCATCGGAATTGTATGTCACGGGGTGGCGTTCACTGCTACGAAAAATAAATCGCTTGACAGGAATGCCCTTTTTTCATTAGAAGCTATCTCAACAAAGCCTTTTGATCCAATATCTGCGTTGGGTTCTCGTTTCAAGTCCTCGACATACTTGAGTATGCCTGCGGGTTAAAACTCGGCCCCGCGTTCTTGTCCCGCCGGGTTTTGGCGGGAGATCTTGAACCAAAATCCAATTTTTGAGATAGCTTCTCGTCAAAGACCTGCATAAACAAAAATTTTCTCTGTGGACTGAGGGGAAGACAATGAATAAAGAATATCCCGGATTGATCGATTTCAGTCCGGGTTTTTTATTGCAGCCGGTTTTAGAGAAGTTGCAGGTAAAGATTGGCGCAATCAAATCCGCCATCAGTTCAGCCTGCTGTTTGGTCATTTTTTCTTTGGTGGCGGGTGGACTGTTTCCCCCCACAGCCTTTGCCGCAACCTATACGGTCGTAACGGACCTGCTGGGCCGGTCGGTCAAGGTGCCTGCCGACCCCCGGCGCGTCATCGCATTGGCGCCCAATATCACTGAAATAATCTTTGCATTGAAACAGGAACATCGCTTGAAAGGCGTCACCCAATTCAGCGATTACCCGGTTGAGGCCCGGAAATTACCCAAGGTGGGTTCCTATGTGCAATTGGACCTGGAGCGCATTGTGGCCTTGAAGCCGGACCTTTGCATTGCGATCAAGGATGGAAATCCAAGGTCAGTAGTGGAACGACTCGAATCAATGGGGATAGCCGTTTACGCCTTAGACCCCCGCAATTTAAATTCGGTCATGGAAACCATCCTGGCAATCGGCCGGCTGATGCAGGCCGAAAATACCGCCCGGGACCTGGTACAAACCATGCAAGCCAGGGTCGCGCGTGTTCAGACAAACGTTTCCAAAGCCGCCGGCCGGCCCGGCGTTTTTTTCCAGATTGGGATTTCACCGATTGTTTCCGTGGGGACGCCCACCTTTATCCACGAACTGATCGAAAAAGCAGGGGGGAGAAATCTGGCGGCAGGCGATACCCCATATCCCCGATTCAGCCGGGAACAGGTCCTGGGGCTTTCGCCGGACGTCATTATCATCACCTCCATGGCCAGAACCGATATTTTTGAACGTGTCAAAGAAGAGTGGTCGCGCTGGCCCAACATGCCCGCGGTCCAAAACCGGAAAATCTTCATCACGGACTCTAATCTTTTCGACCGTCCGTCACCCCGCCTGGTGGATGCCCTTGAGCTGCTGGCAGGACTGATCCACCCTGATCTTATAAGGGAGAATCAATCGCCGTGAAACCACCCCTTGTCCTTAAACGCCTGATGACCGTCTCAATTGTGATGCTCCTGCTGCTGCTTGCGGCCATGCTGCTGGGTCTGTCGGCGGGATCAACCGGGAGCAGCCTGACAGCCGTCGTTCAAACCATTTGGGGTAAAAACGATATTGACCCCACTCTCGCTGCCATCATCTGGCGGATTCGTCTGCCCCGGGTTCTGCTGGCAGCCCTTGTGGGCGCCACGCTATCGGTGGGCGGCCTGGTATTTCAGGCGCTGCTGCGCAATCCCCTGGCCGAACCATACATCCTGGGCATTTCAGGAGGTTCGGCCATTGGGGCCATTATCGGCATCCTGCTGGGGGTATCCCCCTTTCCCGGCGTCAGCCTTTTCGCTTTTATCGGCAGCATGGCCACCCTCCTGCTGATTTTAATGATGGTGTCCGGCCAGACGATTCTTAAAAGAGAATCGCTGCTGCTGTCCGGTGTGATGGTCAATGCCTTTTGCGCGGCGGTCATCATGTTCCTGGTATCGTTGACCCAGGATAGCCGCCTGCACAATATCATTTTCTGGCTGATGGGGGATTTTTCCATGGTCGACGCCCGGCAGGTTGCAATCCTTGCGGCAACGCTGTTGCCGGGAATGATTCTGATCTTCTGGTTTGCCCATCCCATGAATCTGCTCCTGGCGGGCAAAGAACCGGCCCAGTCCATGGGCGTCCATGTAAAGGCGGTAACGGTAACCCTGCTGGTCGCCACGTCGTTTATGGTCAGCGCAACCGTCAGCCACAGCGGACTGCTGGGTTTTGTGGGCCTGGTCATGCCCCATCTGCTGCGCCTGCTGCTGGGCCCGGACCACCGCGTGCTGGTTCCGGCCTGCATTCTGGGCGGCAGCACCTACATGGTCCTTTGCGACCTGCTGGCAAGGATTTTGCCCGAACAGGGTGAGATGCCGGCCGGTGTCATCACCGCCATGATCGGGGCGCCCTTATTCATATTTTTGATGAAAACATCCAAGCGATGACGATTGCAATCGATATACATAAGATCGACCATTCATACGGCGACTTTCCCGTGCTACAGGATATATCTTTTTCCATTGAAACCGGCGACTTTTTCATTGTGATCGGACCCAACGGCTCCGGCAAAACCACCTTGATGAAAATCATCGCAAATATCATTAAACCGCTCCAGGGCCGGCTGACATTATTTAGCCGCCCCCTTGAGCTATACCCGCGCAAAAAACTTGCCAGAAAGGTGGCCTTTGTTCCGCAACTGGCAGATTTGGATTTTCCCTTTACCGTCACGGAAATTGTATTGATGGGCCGCTCCCCCCACCTGGGGCTGCTCGGATGGGAGCAGGAAAAAGATTTTGAAATTGCACAAAGAGCCATTGCCTTTACCGAAACCACGCATCTCGCGCACCGCAAACTGAATGAGTTAAGCGGCGGTGAACGCCAACGGGTGTACATTGCCCGCGCCATCTGTCAGGAACCGCAAATCATCCTTTTAGATGAACCGACGGCCGCCCTGGACCTGGCTCACCAGATCAAGATCATGGATCTGATGGAAAAGCTGCGGGCGGAAAAGAACATCACCATTGTCATGGTGTCCCATGACGTGAACCTGGCCGCCATGTATGCCCGGCGACTACTGCTGCTTAATCGCGGCCGTATCGTAACCCTGGGACCGCCCCAGGATGTGCTCAACTATAAAACCCTGGAAGCGGTTTATGGCTGCACCCTGCTGGTGGACGAAAGCCCCATCGGCCGGTTCCCCCGGGTAACCTTGGTGCCCAAAAAGTATCAGGGACCGGGGATCGGGGGGCAGAAATCGAAAGGACCAGGTCAATAACCGGGTGGCTGAAGGTCAGTTGTCCGTGGTCAGTTGTCCGTCGCCGAACTTCGACGGACGATGGACAGCTACTACCCTTGAACCCCTGACCCCTGATTTTTTTATTGACTTTCCGTTTTCTTTGCGCCATAGGATTTTGCATTCAGGTACTCTTTCGAGTTTAAAAGGGAACTCCCATAAAAACGGGGACGGGCCCGCCGCTGTGATCGGGGACGACCGCCGCTGAGAATGTTTAGGAAATATCCGTTTTTCGAAATGTTCTCGAATTACCACTGACCGCTTCTTAATTCGGTCGGGAAGGTGCGGCCGGTAGGATGATCCGAGAGTCAGAAGACCTGCCTGAAGCTACGGTTGCGCCTCCGCGGACAGAGGATGCCATTGGATCAGAGGATGAAAAAGGGATATCCCCGGATCGAATCAATTTCGGTCCGGGGATTTTTTTTGCTCCGGACCAAAACAAAATTTAATTTTGGAAAGGAGAAAATGTGATGAAGTACCTCAAACTGTTTTTAATCTGTATCCCTCTGATCCTGTCGAGAATCTGCCTGGCTGCATCTGATGCTCAGCCAGTTACACTACCCGAAGTAGTCGTCACGGCGACACGCAGTGCAACAACGATGGACAAAATCGGCGGCAATTCGATTACAGTCATTACCGCCAAGGATATCGAGTCTAAAAAATCAAGATCTGTTGCAGAGTTGCTGAAAGAAATACCCGGCCTTGATATAGAGTCGCAGGGAGGGCCCGGCACCCAAACCGCTGTTTTCATCAGAGGCGCCGATTCCAAAAACACCCTGGTGCTGATCGACGGTGTTGTGTTCAACGACCCCTCTTCCCCCAATCGCAGCGCCGATATCGGAAATCTGAATATTGATAATATTGAACGGATTGAAGTGGTCCGAGGCGCCATGAGCGTTTTATACGGCAGCAATGCCACTGCCGGCGTTGTTAATATCATCACCAAGAAGGGCAAAAGTAAACCTTCGGTTTACGGGGGTATTGAGGGAGGTTCCTATAATACCTGGAAGGTTTACGCCGGGTCTGACGGAGGGCTGGATGTGTTTAATTATTCATTTTCGCTTTCGCGAACCGAAACCGATGGATTCTCCATTGCCAACGCAGACAACGACCGTATCCTGCATAACGGTAATACATCCGAGAAGGACGGCTGGAAAAATACGACCCTTTCCGGAAAACTCGGCTACGATATTACCCCTGATTTTGATATCAATGCCAGCGTTCGATACATGAATTCGGAAGTCCGGGTGGATGACTGGTATTCCGGCAACTGGCCGACATATGATGCCGGTTATCTGGTTGACCAAGTGGATTACGACCCGTTCTGGACTGCCACACCGAATCCAAGCGGCAACAAACGACAGCGATGGGACAATGAACAGGCCTATTACCGGGTTGACGCCCACAATTTTTTCTTTGACCGCTTTTTAGAATCAACATTTTATTACAATGGTTCTTTGCACACCCGTGATGGATTTGACGCAGATGGAACCCTGGCTTATGACTACGATGGTAAAACAAATGAATTCGGCTTTCAGGGTACTATGAATTTTCAGGACGTAAACTTACTGCACATGGGGGCAAGTTACTGGAAAGAAGCGCTGGAGAGCAAGTCTTCCAGTATTGATAAAGATGCCGATATATCCAGCTTCTGGGTCCAGGACCAACTGTTTTGGGGTGAAAGCCTGGATCTTGTCGCCGGACTGCGTTATGATATCCACGACAGATTCGGCGGGGCCACCACCTATCGCGTCGCCCCGGCTTATACCCTTGCGACATCCAATACTACCCTCAAGGCCAGTTATGGAACCGGATTTCGCGCCCCCTCCCTGTTCGAGTTGTATTCGGTTTACGGCAATGAAAATTTACAAGAGGAAAAAAGCAAAGGCTGGGATGTCGGGGTTGAACAACCGTTGTCCGATAATAAAATCAAAGTGGGGCTAACGTATTTTGACACGGTTTTCGACGATCGCATTGATTATGACTTTGCGACGTCAACATACAACCAGCTCCCGGGCAACACAAAGACAAAGGGTATCGAAGCCTTTATCAAATATGCGCCCGCCTCGACGCTGGACCTGACGATCCATTACACCTATACGGACACGGAAGATCCTGACGGAAATCAGCTGGTTCGGCGCCCATATAACAAGGTTTATGCAAACATGCGATATCGTTTTCTTAATAGAGGAGTCTTTAACCTTGATTATTACTGGGTCGATGAAAGACGCGAAATCGATTCGGCCAAAGATGTAAACGGCACCCCGGTTGAAAAACTGGACGCCTACTCTCTGGTTAATCTGGCAGTTACTTACGATTTATATCAATGGCTCCAGCTTTACGGAAGAATCGACAACCTGTTTGACGCCTTCTATGAAAGTGCCTGGAGTTATGCCACACCCGGTCTTTCGGTTTATGTCGGCGTGAAGCTGAAAACGTTTTAGGCCCTTGAATCGTGCCGGGAATATGTTTCAGTCGAATATAATTAAAGCCTTACAAAACCGACGGAACGATTGTTCAGTCTGGGTTTGACAAACCGCATATGCCAAATAAAGAAAAAATAATTGTATCATGGAGTGCGGGAAAAGACAGTGCGCTCGCTCTCCATGAGCTCATGCGAATTGGAATCTATGAAATAGTTTCCCTTATCACGACCGTCACGGAAGAATATGAGAGAATCAGTATGCACGGGGTGCGTCGGATATTGCTTGAAAGACAGGCTGATTCTCTGGGATTGCCCCTCGAGCAGGTGTATATCGCAAAAAACTGTTCCAATGACGAATATGAATCAAAAATGCGCACGGTCTTGCTGAAATACCGCGACAAAGGTGTTTCTGCAATCGCTTTTGGTGATATATTCCTTGAAGATTTAAGGAGGTATCGGGAAAAAAATCTTGCGCTGATTGGTATGAAAGGAATATTTCCGCTTTGGGGAAAAAATGCTCGCAAGCTTGTTGGTAAAATTCTGTCTTTGGCTTTTGACGCTGTTGTGACATGTGTTGACTCTCAATTTCTGGACAAAACATTTGTCGGGCGGAAATTCGACAAGCAGTTTTTGTCCGCCTTGCCGGCGACCGTCGACCCCTGTGGGGAAAATGGTGAATTTCACTCGTTTGCTTATAACGGTCCCATATTTCGCTACTGCATAGAACACCGCACAGGGGAGATCGTTTTAAGGGACAATCGTTTCTACTTTTGTGATTTGATGCCCGTTTAACCGTTCGGCCATGAAAAACCGTCAGGCGATTTTGATTTTTACCGACAATGGATAGGTGCCACCTATGAATTTACATTCAAACAACAAACAGACCAGGATCATATTTATTACCGGCGGCGCCCGCAGCGGCAAAAGTTCGTTTGCCCTTCGCCAGGCCGAAAAGATCGACGGCAGAAAACTCTTTATCGCCACGGCGCAGCCGCTGGATGCGGAAATGGCGGAGCGGGTCAAGACGCACCGGGAGGAGCGCAGTCCGGAGTGGGATACTGCGGAAGTCTCCTCTGAAATCGGCGAAACGCTGGAAAATAACGGCCCGTATTACCAGGTAATCCTTATTGATTGCCTGACCCTCTGGTTATTCAATGTGATGGGGGGGCATGCGGAAACATCAGATTGTGAGACCAAAGTGATCGAAACAATCGACACATTGATGAACAGGTTGCAGGATGTTCAACGATCCCCGCAACGGTTTGAGAATTTATCTTCCATCTTTTTCGTTTCCAATGAAGTAGGCATGGGGATCGTGCCGGGCAACAGATCAGCTAGAATTTTCAGGGATATGGCCGGACGACTCAATCAAAAGGTCGCTCAAATTGCCGATGAAGTTTATCTGATGGTTAGCGGGCTGCCGCTTCAGTTGAAAAGATAGAATTATGTTTTGAAAAGGGACTGTTTATGAACATGAAGGAATTGCTTGGAAATATCCGACCCGTAAGAACCGAGCTATATACGCTTGCGCAGCAACGGCTTGACAACCTTACAAAACCGCCCGGCAGTCTCGGCCGGCTGGAAGAGTTTGCCCGCAGACTGGTTGCGATATACAACACTGAAATGCCTGAGATCCCTCAAAAGGTGGTCTTCACCTTTGCGGGCGACCACGGCGTTGCCGAAGAAGGCTTCAGCGCGTTTCCCCAGGAAGTGACAGCCCAGATGGTTTTGAATTTCATCCATGGCGGCGCAGGAATCAACGTCCTGGCCCGGCACGCCGGGGCGGATGTGGTGGTCATCGACATCGGGGTTAATTTTGAGTTTGACGACCTGGAGGGACTGGTTAAAAGGAAAGTCGTCCATGGAACGAAGAATATCATCAAGGGCCCGGCCATGACGCCTGTCGAAGCCGTCCGATGTATCGAGGTCGGCAGGGAGCTGGCGCAGGAATATGCGGACAGGGGCTATCGGCTCTTTGCAACCGGTGAAATGGGCATTGCCAACACGACCCCTTCATCGGCAATTGCCGCGGTCATCACCGGAGAATCCGTAGCGGATGTTACCGGCAAGGGGACCGGTATCGACGAAATTGCCCTGGACAATAAAGTCCGGGGCATCACCAAAGCGATTTCGATAAATCGCCCCGATCCCCGGGATGGACTGGATGTGCTGGCAAAAATCGGCGGCGCCGAAATCGGCGGTATCGCCGGTTTGTGTCTGGGAGCTGCCGCAAGGGGCATTCCGGTGGTTATCGATGGATTCATCTCAACAGCGGGCGCCCTGATCGCGTATACCCTGAACCCTGATGTTGCCGATTATTTGTTTGCGGCCCACCATTCGGTAGAGAAGGGTCATCAGGCCATGCTTGCCCATATGAAATTACGGCCGATACTGAATCTCGATCTTCGACTGGGTGAAGGCACCGGGGCAGCCCTTGCCATGACGGTTATTGACGCGGGGCTGAAGATTTATCGGGAAATGGCGACCTTCGGTGAGGCCGGAGTTTCCGATCAGAATAAATAACAAGGGTTAAAGGATGTTGCAGAAACTACTTGGCGCAGTTCAATTCCTTACGATTTTACCGGTTCCGTCCGGGTCTGCTCATGCAAGCGCGGACGAAATCGGCAAAAGTAGCGCCTTTTTCCCCATTGTAGGCCTGATACAGGGATTTCTGCTTGCCCTGGTCTATGCGATCTTTGTGCGGATATTTCCGAACGACATTGTTGCCGCACTTGTCGTCGCATCACTTGTTCTCAGTAACGGCGGGTTTCATATCGATGGACTTTCCGATACGGTTGATGCGCTGGCATCACGGAAAAGCAAAGAAAGAATGATCGCCATCATGAAGGACAGCACCACCGGTCCCATCGGTGTGGTTTCCATTGTTATCCTTATTCTGATAAAATATCTTCTGTTTCAGAATGTTTTTTTCATGCCGGGCGTAACCGCTTACGTCGTGCTGATCCTAACCCCGGTACTCGCCCGCTGGAGTATGGTCCCGGCCCTCTTTCATGCCAAAAGCGCCCGGGATGATGGTTTGGGAAAAATATTCATCGAACAGACGGGCCACAGGGAGTTGATTGTCGCAACCAGCCTTGCAACGGGAATTGCCGCTGTAAATGTATTAATGGCATCTCACTTGCTGGTGCCACTGAAAATAATCGTCATATTCATATCGTGTTATATCTTTTCTTTTTCGATGTCGCGCTTCTTTGCAAAAAAATTCGGCGGGCTCACCGGTGACAATCTAGGTGCAATTACAGAAATGAATGAGGTGTTATGCCTATTCATGTTTTTAGTGCCCTATCCAACTTAAATTTAAATATGATTACAACAGTTTATATCATTCGTCATGGATTGACGATCAACGCGGAAGAAAAAAGATACTCAGGCCATCTGGATGTGCCGCTTTCTGAAGAAGGTGAAAAACAGATAGGACGTCTGGCAGATCATCTTGTTCATGAAGCGAATGAGAGTCAATTGCCGGGGAGCGCGGGCAACGCTTTGGGTTGCATTTATTGTTCAGACTTGCAACGTTCCAGAAGAAGCGCAGAAATTATCGCCCGTTCTTTTGGATTGCAACCGATCATCATTCCCCGTTTAAGAGAACGCGGCTTCGGCCGATGGGAAGGCATGACCTTTGATGAAATCAACCGTAAATACCCGGATGAGTTCATGGCCTGGATAAACAATCCCCTAACATTTTTCCCCGTCGGCGGGGAAAGCACCGAAGCTGTCCGGGACAGAGTTATGCCGGCCTTCCGCGACATCATTGAGAAAGAGAAAGGAAAGAAGACCGCCATTGTCGCCCACGGAGGGGTTAACCGGATTATTATTTGCGAACTGCTGGGGGTTTCTTTACAGAATATGTTCAGAATCGAACAGGATTACAGCGCTCTCAATGTGTTCAGTTTCCATGGCGAGTTCGCTGTCTTGAGACGGATGAATTTTGTGGCCGCCGGCAGCCGGGGTCATGTTTCCCATCAAATGAAATGATTATTTAGAGGAGAACGACAGACTATGCTGGAAATATTTAAAAGCGGCGGACCGGTCATGTATCCCCTCCTGGCATGCTCCTTCATTGTGCTCACCGTTGTCATTGAACGGGCAATGTTTTGGATCCGGTTGGACATGCTGCGAAGCCAGTCGCTGGTCAATGAGGTTTTGGAGCTTTGCCGGGCCGCCGATTGGGAATCGGTCAAAATAAAGGTGGCCGGATCAAAAGATTACCTGATCCGGATTCTTGTCAGCGGCATCCTGCACCGTGAATTTTCCATGACCAAGGCCATGGAGTCGGCTGCGGCCGATGAGGTCAAAAATATGCGCCGCTATATGGGGGTGCTGGACACCATGATTACGGTTGCCCCGCTCTTGGGTATTTTCGGCACGGTGCTTGGCATTATCACATCATTTGAAATGCTGGGATCTGCCGGCATTGAACACCCTGAAGCGGTAACCGCCGGTATTGCCCAGGCGCTGATTACCACGGCGGCAGGACTCGGAATCGCCATTCTTTCGGTCTTTCCCTACAACTATTTTAATTCACGCGTGGCCGGCGCCGTTCTGGATATTGAAAAATATGCCACCAGCCTGGAAATCGTTTATGAAAAACTGTTCCAGAAGTCAGAATTACCAAAAGGCGATTCGGCATGAAAATCCAACTCAACCAAAGCAGTAAAGTTCGCATCGAACTGATCCCTTTGATCGATATCGTGTTTCTGCTGCTGGTTTTCTTTATCTATGCCATACTCTCCATGGCCGTTCATCGCGGCCTGCCGGTTCGTTTGCCGAGCGCCGCCGCTGCCCAAATTGAAAAACTGACGACCCTGTCCGTCACCATCACTGCGGACGGTTCAACCTTTGTGGACAAAGAACCGGTCCCTCTTTCCGAGTTGGCCGGCGTACTGAAAGCGAAAGCCGCCGGCAAGCATCAAACAGGCGTGCTCCTGTTTGCCGACCGCAGCCTCACCTATCAGAAGCTCTTCCGGGTTCTGGATCAAATCCGATCAACAGGCCTGAATCACGTCTCGCTTCAGGCCGAATGGGAGTAGCCCGATTTGAAGCGGATATTGCTGTCAGCAATAATAGCAATGGGGATCCATGCCTATCTTCTGTGGGCGGATTTCGGCTGGATGGGGAAAAAACCTTATTTAAAACCGAAACCTCAAATGGTGACCCTGGCCCTGGTGTCCCGGCCGATGCCGAAAGCTGAACCCGCACCAAAACTTTCAAAACCGGCCGCGAAGTCAACACCTGAACCTGCACCCGAACCAAAACCAAAGCCCACGCCCAAATCAGAACCAGAATCCGGCCGCGATCGTGTCTCTGATATTAAGGCGATTCCCCCTCCACCGGAGAAGCAAATGCCTTCTCAGCTCATCTCTGAAAGCCAACCGGTTCACTATTCCAAGCCTGATCCGATAACCGGGGAAGAAAAACCGGATGTCCCTGCATCCCCACCCGGTCCTGAACCCCGGCTCCGGACAATACTGAAGACGGATGAACAGAAAAAAGCGGGTTCGGACGGGACTGTTGAACAAACTCCGGCCCCACCGCTCATCCGGGAGGCCAAACCCAGGTATCGCGACAATCCACCCCCGCATTATCCCATCCTGGCTCGAAAAAGAAACTACCAGGGCACCGTGATACTCGAAGTTTTCATTGATAAAAACGGCCGCGTCGCGGATATGAAGATATTTTCATCCAGCGGCTACACGACCCTGGACAAGGCCGCCCGGACCACTGTTGAAGACTGGTTATTTGAACCCGGTATGGAAGGGGAGAATAAAATTGAAATGTGGGTTAAGATACCGATCCGTTTTCAACTCAAATAGGATCATCTCGTTATGACGGATTATAGGTTCGCTATTTCATGAACAATTTTTTCAAATAGAAAATTGTTAGAGCAAAAGCAATGACCCATATAACGATAATAATAGCGCCAGCTATCCAATTCTTTGGTTTGCCCTGGCGGAAAGCTGTTTCAGCTTTTTGCCGGCATTCCTGCAGGACATCGGGCGGAATCATTCTGACAACCAGCGCAATGCCGAGTGGGACGATCACAAGATCATCCAAATAACCCAGAATCGGGATCGGATCGGGTATCAGATCTATCGGGCTTAAGGCATACCCCACCACGCAGGCAGCCAGCAGCTTTGCATACCAGGGAACCCGCGGGTCTTTATACGCCAGATAAATGGCGAACGTTTCTTTTTTGAGATCGCGCGCTTTCTGTTTCCAGCGCGCAATGACGCTTTTCATGACAACCAGCCTTTCATTTCGGCGGGCGGAAGACCTTCCCGAATGGTTTTTGGAAACGGCTTATGGCCAATTTGTTTCAAAAGAAAGATGACTCTAAACCTGATCTAGTGTAAAAAGCAAAATAATAGTAGGATTTAAGAATTAGGTGTACTTAATGGTCAAATTCGTAAGTTCGATGAAATATTTTTTGTATTGTTTCACCGCCCGCTGCGCTCAAGACGCCAAGGTCGCAAAGAGAAAAATTTGCGGTATCGGGTCCTGGCTCCGTCAAAGAACCGACTCCACCTGGCTGCGATCCCGCAAATGGTTATCGCTTCAAGGTTAGAGCTCACGGCGCTACCGGTAAAAAAGTGTGCACCTTTGCTCGAACCGAAGCCGGCTATTATTTAGGGCCGGCACCCGGTTCGGGCAATACTTCGCGTCCTTTGAGCCTTTGTGGTGAAATGAAAAGTTATACATAATCGTATTTAAGAATACATGTACTTAGTGAGCGTTGGGCCGAGAAGGCCCCGACAGCTCAATTTGGCCGGAAATAATTTCAATGGTTAAAACCGGTTTTAAAAAACTAAAAATCCCCATACTCCTGATCGTTATTGCCGGCATTGCCTGCGGCATGACGGTGGGGGCTTTTTTCGCCCTGACCCGCGATCTGCCCCAGATCCGTTCCCTGGAAACTTATAAACCATCGGCCACTACGCAGATATTTTCCGCCGACAATATTCTGCTGGACGAACTGTTTGTTGAAAAAAGGGATCCGGTCCCCCTTGAAATGGTACCCGACTATCTGAAATCAGCCCTGATTGCCACCGAAGACAGAAACTTTTACCGGCATACCGGGATAGACCTCAAGGGTATTCTGCGGGCCATTGTAAGAGATATCTGGGCGGGTGAGTTTGTGGAGGGGGCCAGCACGCTGACCCAGCAGCTTTCCAAAACCCTTTTTCTGACACCCCGCAAAACCATAGTCCGCAAGCTCAAAGAAGCCCTGCTGGCATTTCATCTGGAACGGCGCTACACCAAGGATGAAATCCTGGAGCTGTACCTGAATCAGGTCTATTTCGGCAGCGGCGCTTACGGGGTCGCGTCTGCTGCGCGTATATTTTTCAGTAAACCCATCGGCGAGCTGACCCTGGCGGAGTGCGCCCTTATCGCAGCCATGCCCAAAGCGCCCTCACGGTTTTCCCCGTTGATTAACAAAGCGCTTGCCCGACAACGCCGGGATATTGTTTTGCGACAGATGCATGAGATTCATATCATCACGGACGCACAATACCGGCAGGCGCTTGCTGAACCGGTTCTCACACCCGATCAAGGTAAATTTGCCCGGAACGCCCCCTACTTTGTTGAATATATTAAAAATTTTCTTGAAGATGACATCGGGTCGGATAGACTATACAAGGGCGGACTTACGGTCATAACGACCCTCTCTCATGATCTGCAAAAAGCAGCCGATCAAGCGGCCATCAGCGGTCTGCGATCCCTTGAAGGCCGTATGAAAAAAAACGGCATCGCCCAACCGGAGCCCCAGTGCGCGCTGGTTGCCCTGGACGTTCAGACCGGCGCCATCCTGGCGATGACCGGCGGCAGGGATTTCGTACAAAGCCCATTTAACCGAGCGACAATGGCCTTGCGCCAGCCGGGTTCGGCCTTTAAACCGATCGTCTATGCCCTGGCCGTTGAACGGGGCTTTTCCCAGAACCAGACAATCCTGGATGCACCGGTAATATTTAAAGGGGCCAAGGACGGAAATGACTGGCAGCCTGAAAATTTCTCAAAAACGTATCTGGGGGAAATAACCCTGCGAAAGGCTCTGGCCTTATCGGAAAATATCCCGGCCGTCAGGCTCATTGAGACTTTGGGACCGGCCGCCGTCGCCGATTTTGCTTTTTCTTTAGGGATTCACTCTCCGTTGCGGCCGAATCTTTCCTTGGCACTGGGAACCTCGGAAATCACCCTGATGGATCTGACATCCGCCTACGCGGTGTTTCCCAATCGGGGGAAAAAAATACAACCGTTCGGGGTATTAAAAGTAATGGATACGGCCGGTCGAACCGTCTGGCAGCGGGCACCCCAGGTTCATCTTGCGATGTCACGGACCGGGGCTGCGATCATTACCGATATGCTCCAGGGCGTGATTCGAGAAGGAACCGGAAAAATGGCCGTCCGCCTGACCTTCCCCCTCGGGGGCAAGACCGGAACCACCAATGATTTCAAAGACGCCCTTTTTATCGGTTTTTCGCCTTCCATCGCCGCCGGCGTTTGGGTTGGAAATGATGATTTCACTCCCTTGGGACGAGGTGAAACCGGGGCCCGGGCGGCGCTACCCGCCTGGATTGAGTTTATGAGCCAGGCGCATCACGACCGGCCTTATCATTACTTTGACATTCCCGACGACGTGGTGTCGGTGCGGATGGATCCCCAGACCGGCCTGCCGGCCCCGGAAAATTCAAAGAATGCAGTCTCTGCGATGTTCAGAAAGGGGATGGAGCCGAACCGATGAGAGTAGGTAAATAGGCTGAAGGGTTGGAAAGAACTACCGGTTGTCCGTGGTCAGTTGTCCGTGTCCGGAACCGCAACCGACAACGGACAACAATCAACGGACACAACAAGGCTGAAGTTCGGGAGTCGGAAGAACAGGTCTATAGCCTGAAGCCGAAATCCGGAGAAGAATCCGAAAAATAATTTGCTTTAACCGCAAATAATGCTATAGGAACCGCCATGATTCGCAAAGCCCAAATAAAGGATATCAAAGCCATTCACAGCCTGCTGCAGCAATACGGCAACAAGGGCGAACTGCTTCCGCGGCCGTTGAGCAAGCTCTATGATCATATCAGGGATTTTCTGGTTTGTTTAGACGGCCCCGACGAAACCGTCGTGGGCTGCTGCGCATTGCAGATCTGCTGGGAAGACATGGCCGAAATCCGCTCCCTGGCCGTGCACCCGCAGCATCAGAAAAGGAAAATCGGCGCCAAACTGGTGGAAGCCGCCCTTGCCGATGCGCAAACATTTAAAGTGGCCAAAGTGTTTACCCTCACCTACCAGCCGGAATTTTTTAAAAAACATGGGTTTTCACAGATTGAAATTTCGGAACTGCCCCTCAAGATCTGGGGAGATTGCCTGGCCTGCGTCAAATTCCCCAATTGCGATGAAATCGCGTTGATGAAGGAACTGAACTAATACCGGAAATGCACAGAAAATTGTGCACGTGCACAAAAAAATGTGCAAAAGGAAACTGCCTTGTCCGGTCTGTCGTATCAATTTGTTTCAAAAATCCCCTTCGGAGCCCCTGCCGCCAAGGTTATATTTCAAAAAATACCGGATTGTTAAGAAATCAAACGAACAGGCAGCTCCAGGCAAAAAAAATTATGGATACTATCACGGTTCCGGCATGAATTTTGAATATACTATATTCATTTTTGTGCCGTGCGCTTGCGAAATTTGGGGTTAAAGATCCCCGCCGTCCCACCTGGGCAGGACTCCGGGAGGCTTAATAAAGCCGGTAGAAACCGCTGGCACATTTAACCATTGACAAAATCGCTAGGATAGTTGAAATTTAATGAAGTTCTTACCTTTAAAGATTTTCCTATCGCTTCATTAAGACGCTTTTCCATTTAAAGACAAAACGGGTTTGCCGTCGAATTGGAAACCCTTCATTACATTCCTCGTTATTGCGGCATAACGCAATTTAAAAAGTTAACACTCAAACAAAAGCTAACCATGTATCGTTTGGCCGGAAATAAAAAACCAGGACAGGTGGTTTGTTTGTTCCTCGGGAGTGTTCTGATCTGGGGTGTGGCGGTGTATTTTGACGCAAAAACGGATGCGGCCGATGACCGGAGCGCATACACGATCCCGCGACAGGTTTACTATGAATTTACGCTCCAGAACACGGGATCGCAATTGCTGGAAAATGCCGAATTCCGGACCTACGCGCCGGTCAAACAGACGGCCAACCAGCGCTGCGACGCGATCACGGCGTCCCATCCGTTTGATTTGTCCATTGATGGGTTGGGCAACCAGATTTTGTATTTTAAACTGAAGGCGCTGCCGCCCTATGCGACCCGGATCATCCGCATTACGGCGGATCTGCGACTGTCCGAAGGGGCGAAGCCGAACAGTCCGGATGCCCCGGCCTTATGGCTGAAGGCGGAAAAATATATCGAAGCGGACCATCCGGCCATTCAAAGCACCGCCCGGCAGTTAAAGTCTTCCGACGTGCTGCAGACGGCCAATAATATATTTCAGTGGGTCGCGGGCCATATTCAGTATGCCGGTTATATTAAAAACGATCGCGGTGCTCTGTATGCGCACACGTACCGCAAGGGAGACTGCACCGAATATATGTATCTGTTTGCCGCCCTTTGCCGGGCCAATGCAATCCCGTCCCGGGGGGTCGGGGGTTACATCTGCCCTGAAAATACAATCTTAAAGGTAGCCGGCTTTCACAACTGGGCCGAGTTTTACCAGGACGGCGCCTGGCATATCGCCGACCCCCAGAACAGGTTTTTTTTTAAAAACACGGCCGGGTACATTGCCATGCACATTATGGGCAACCAAGGGGATGGCGCTGAAAATCGGTTTAACCGTTTCAGCTATAAAGGAGACGGGCTTAAAGTCAGCATGAATTAAATTTTTTTAAAATTAGTTTTCAGCATCAGTCAGAAAAAGAATAGGCGCGACGTTAAAGTTAAGTTCTCCTCGTGCCGTGCACCGTTAGCCGTGAGCCTTTTTGTATTTACCAGCTTAACATCTCATTCCGGAGGAAAAGGATGGGAAAGCCGAACGGATCGCCGGGGTATTCGGGTATCAGTCGACTGTTTTTGATGTTCTGGGCGGTTTTGTGCCTCATTGCCGCGCCGGGCACTGCATTGGCCGCAACCGATTCCGTCTGCGCCGATGTTAAGATCGAAATCAAACAGGAGCTGACCCTGGAACGGCAGGCCTTTGACGCCCACATGCGCATCAACAACGGCCTATCCCATATCATGCTTAAAAATGTGGCTGCGACGGTTTCATTCAAGGACGCGGCCGGAAACACCATCCGCGCGAGTTCAGACCCCGATGATGCCGACGCCCTGTTTTTTGTGCGCATAGACTCCCTGCAGAATATTGACGCTGTGGACGGCAGCGGCGCAGTCTCACCGGCTTCATCGGCCGATATCCACTGGCTCATCATCCCGGCCCCCGGTTCTTCCAACGGCCTGAACGCCGGCACCCTTTACTACGTGGGGGCCACCCTTTCCTATACCATCGGCGGCGAAACCCATACCACCGAAGTGACCCCGGACTACATTTTTGTGAAACCCATGCCGGCGCTGACCCTCGATTATTTTCTGCCCACGGATGTTTTTGGCGACGATCCCTGGACGGCCGAGACCGAGGCGTCGGTTCCTTTCAGTTTGGGCGTACGCGTGAAGAATACCGGCGCCGGCACGGCCAAGGCGCTTAAGATTGACTCCGCTCAGCCAAAGATTGTCGACAACGATCAGGGGCTTTTAATTGGCTTTGTGATTGAGGGCAGCGAAGTCAACGGCAAGCCGGCCACGGCCAGTCTGCTGGCGGATTTCGGCGACATAGCGCCCGACGGTGCCAAAGCCGCCCGCTGGTTCATGACCTGCACCCTGTCGGGCCGCTTCGTGGATTTTCGCGCAAACTTCAGCCATTCAGACGAGCTGGGCGGACAACTCACCTCGCTTTTTGAGGCCGCCCGGACCCATTATTCGGTGCGGGACGTCCTGGCGGACTTGCCCGGGCGGGACACGGTCCGGGATTTTCTGGCCAAAGAAAGCGCCGACAGCCAGATCTACACCCTGTATGAGTCAAACGGCCAGAACACGGCCGTCACCAACCAGAGCGCCAACTCATCCCTGGTATTAGCGTCGTCGACCGATGCCGAGAGCCGCTATACCCTGTCCGCGCCGGCCACGGCCGGGTTTATGGTTGTGACGCTGCCGGACCCCCATAACGGCCAGAAGATACTCAAGCAGGTGCTGAGAAGCGACGGCAAGGTCATCAAACCCGAAAACGCCTGGCTTTCCAAAAAGCAGCAGGCGGACCATACCTGGCAGCACTTTGTCAACCTGTTCGATGTCAATACCACCAATTCCTATACCTTTATATTCGATGCATCGGCGGAAACACCCCGCGCGCCGGTCCTTGAACCCATCGCCAACCAGACCGGCTTTGAAAAAAACGCCCTCGCCTTTACGGTTGCGGCCAGCGATCCGGACGGCACGATCCCTACTCTAAGCGCCGCGCCCCTGCCGTTCGGGGCGACGTTTGTGGACCGGGGCGACGGCACCGGTCTTTTCAGCTGGACCCCGGCCGAAGGCCAGGCCGGTGTTTATACCATCACGTTCAAAGCCTCAGACGGCGCTTTGGAAGATGCCCGGGCGGTGCTTGTCAGCATCAATGCCTTCGGGGATAGCGACCAGGACGGCCTGCCGGATGACTGGGAGATGGCACATTTCGGAAACCTGGACCGTGACGGCAGCGGCGATGCCGACGGCGACGGCATTTCGGATCTGGATGAGTATCTCAACGGCACCGATCCGGCGTCGAGCAACGCCCCCGGCATTCCGAACATCCTTGCGCCCCCGGACGGTTCCGAAACACCCCTGCTGCAGCCCGAGCTTGTCGTTGAAAACAGCACGGACCCCGACGGCGACGTGATTACCTATGAGTTTGAGGTCTATGCCGACGCGGGTCTCACCGCCCGGGTGGCATATCAACCGGCCGTGCCCCAAACCGCCCAGCAGACCGGCTGGACGGTTCCTGAAAATCTCAGCGATAATACGCATTACTACTGGCGGGTCAGGGCAGGGGACGGCACTGGCTTCAGCCAGTGGGCCCAGGCCGGCTTTTTTGTCAATACCCAAAACGATCCCCCCGGTGCGTTTAACATCAGCAGCCCGGCGGACAGTTCCGAAGTGGACACGCTGAAACCGATGCTGGAAGTGACCAACAGCGTGGATGTGGACGGGGACGCCGTCACCTATACTTTTGAAATTTATGCCGATAGCGCCATGAGCCAGGTGGTGGCCACAGCCGCAGACATTGCCGCCGGCAGCGCCGGTACCACCTTCTTGAGCGTGACAAACGACCTGGATGACAATACCCGGTATTTCTGGCGGGCGGTCGCCATTGATGAACACGGCGCCTGGACGGCAACAGCGCAGGCTGTCTTTTTTGTCAACACGGCCAATGACGCCCCCACGACGCCCCGGATCGTATTTCCAGAGGACGGCAATGAAGTGACGATCCAGCAACTGGACCTTGTCGCAGCTGATGCCGTTGATATCGATGGGGATGCCCTCGCCTATATCTTTGAGATTGATACCGTCATCACATTTGACGGGTCCCTCAAACGGACGTCGGGTGAGATCAGCCCGGGCGCCGATGGGGCCGTATGGCCGGTTTCCGGTCTCAGCGACAACACGCGCTACTACTGGCGGGTCAAAGCCGGCGACGACGCCGCCCAGAGCCCCTGGACCACGGCCGGCTTCTTTGTCAATACGGCCAATGACGCACCTTCGGTTCCGACGGTGAAAAATCCGGGACACGCCGCCTGGGTGAGCTCGCTTGAGCCGACCCTTGAGCTGAACCCGGCCGTGGACGTGGATGAAGATGTCATCTATTACCGGTTTAGGCTGTATAGCGATGAGGCATTGAGCCAACCGGTTGATGACACGGTTACGGAAAGTCTCAATTGGACGCCGTCTGCGACGCTGCTGGACAACCACTGGTATTACTGGCGCGCCCGGGCCGAGGACGAACACGGGCTTCCCGGCGACTGGTCGGCGGTATCGGCTTTCTTTACCGATCAGAACGGTGTCGATGATCCGCCCCGGATCGTAATTGTGGAACCGGCCGGGGATCTGCGGACCCATGCAGGTATCACCATTGCTTGGGACGACGGCGATCCCGAGACCGATGCAGCCATTTCTCTCTTTTACGATACGGATACTTCCGGGGCGGACGGCATTCCGATCATGACGGATATTAGCGAGGATCCGGATGAAGAAAGCGATACCTTTGTATGGGACATTACCGCTGTAGCCGACGGCAACTATTATATCTATGCCGTGATCAGCGACGGCAACTCAACCGTCACGTCATACAGTTCTGGGGCCGTAACCGTTGATAAGACCCCGCCGTCGGCCGAGGCCGGGGATGATCAGGATGTGGATGAGGGCGCGGTAATCCTTCTGGATGGTTCTGCCTCTTACGATCCCGGCAACGGGACGGTGTCTTACCGCTGGGAGCAGACCGGCGGGCCGGCCGTTTCTTTGCCCGATCCGGAGTCAGCGCAGGTCGCATTTACGGCCCCGGATGCCGGCAGCGGCGGCGAAGTACTGACTTTTACGCTGACGGTAGTCGACGCGGTGGGCCTGGAGAGCACCGACATGGTCACGGTTATGGTTCATAATGTTGCTCCTGTTGTAGATGTCGGCCCCGACCTGACAGTTGATGAAGGCGCGAGCGTCGGTTTTTCCGCCGGTTTCAGCGATTCCGGAGGGCTGGATACCCACAGCGCCCAAATTGACTGGGGAGACGGCACGGTTTCTGCCGGCAGCGTGGTGGAGACCGATGGCTCCGGCACGGTTCAGGCAGACCATATTTATTCCAATGACGGCGTTTATACCGTAACGCTCACGATAACCGACGATGACGGCGCTGCAGGCTCAAACACCTTCACGGTTACGGTTAATAATGTCGCACCGGCGGCAGTCGCCGGAGTAGATCAATATGCCGGTGAAGGCGCGGATATCAGTTTTAGCGGCAGCTTTACCGATCCGGGCGATGACGCCCATACGATCCTGTGGAACTTCGGCGACGGTGCCAACGTCATCGATACTCTCTATCCAGCGCATACCTATAAAGATAACGGAGTTTATACCGTCACTCTCACGGTGATAGACGATGATGACGGTGTGGGCAGCGATACCCTGACGGTTACGGTGAACAACGTGGCGCCGATGGCAAATGCCGGGCCGGATCAGACCGCGGCCGAGGGCGCGGAAGTGGCCTTTGGCGGGAGCTTCAGCGATCCGGGCACGGACAGCCATACAATTCTCTGGCGCTTCGGCGACGGTGCGACTGCCGGCGGGAGTCTGACGCCGACACACACCTATGCCGACAACGGCATTTATACCGTGACATTGACGGTGACCGACGATGACGGCGGGGTGGGTTCAAGCACCCTGACGGTTACGGTGAACAACGTGCCGCCGGTAATAAATGAACTTGCCGCCGACGAAATCATTAAAACGGGGGAAGCAATATTTGGTTCCTGTTCTTTTACCGATCCCGGCAGTGACACCTGGACCGCCGCGATTGATTTCGGCGACGGGGTCCAGGAGACACTGGCGCTGGATCAGAATAAGAGTTTTACATTCAGTCACACCTATTCCTCAACCGGTCTCCATTCGATCCTTGTGAGGATATCCGATGATGACGGGGGTGAGGACGGCCGGGACCTGATCGTTGCCGTAACCGGAAACTCCGGCTGCGTCAGAGGCAAGGGATTCTGGGCGCATCAGTTCGGCGACAACGGCAACCACCAGATCAATGATGACACGCTCCAGGCCTATCTCTATATCATAGACCGTTTCAGCAGCGTGTTCTCTGAAAGCATCGGCATGACGACCATCGAAGAAGCCAAGCAGGTGTATTGGCCGGCCGGGGGCAACGGCAAAAAAGACAAAGACCTGGCCAAAAAAGAACAGGCCCTGGAACACTTTCTGGCGACCTGGCTGAACTTTGCCGACGGAGCGCTTTCGCTGGATATGCCGGTGGATACGGATTTTGACAACGTTCCGGACATGACTTTGGCTGAAGCCATCCTGTGGGTGGAAAGCATTCTGAACAATCCCGATTCGGACAAAGCCGACTTCATTCAGGCCAAAAATATCTGTGAAAGCATCAACAGCATGGGAGGCTGCGACTGATGTGAAAGGAAAATAAAATAAAATCACTCTGTGCTCTCCGTGTCTCTGTGGTGAATATATGAAAATATTAAACCGATTAATTCTGATCACTGCGATGATGGGATTATCCCTTTATCCCCGGCCTACATCGGCGGCGGAAACAACGCCGGTTTCGACCCGGTCCGTCCTGGAGCAGCTCAAACAACAGCAGCAGATCTTTTTGGTGGACATCCGCCGGCCGGAGGAATTCAGCGCGGTGCGGATACCCGATTCCATCAACGTGCCGCTGTATTTTATCAAGACCAAGGCGTTTTTGAAAAACAATCCCGTGGTGCTGGTGGACGGCGGCTATCCCGACGGGCAAACGGAGGCGGCCTGCCGGGAATTAAACAAAAGCGGTTTCAGGGTTTCGATCTTAAGCGGCGGCCTGCTCGCCTGGCAGCGCAGCGGCGGACAGCTAAATGGCGATCTGTTTTTTCCGGACCGATACAAACATATTTCGGCATTGGAATTCTACCAGGAAAAAGACCGCAAAGACCAGGTCGTTATCGATGTGTCCGAACGGCAGAATTCGCAGGCAAAACGCCTTTTGCCGGAGACGCGCTATCTGCCGTTTCCCCGGCAATTGACCGCCGGGGCGCTCCGTGCTGCTGCGGCCGGGAAAAAGTTAATCCTCATTTTTAACGATACCGGCGCAGGGTACGAAGAGATCGAAAAAATCGTCGCCCAAACCAATCTTGAAAATGTTTTTTTCCTTGAAGGCGGTCTGGCAGGATACCGGACTTATCTGTCCAATCAGGACCTGGCCTTACAGGCACGAGATAGCCGCGTAAAAAAAACCGTGGACTGTGCGCCCTGCGGGCAGAGAGAATGATTTTTTTGAATGTGAAAAATAAACAACCATTGAGACACAGAGGGTAGAGCAGTTTCCCCGGCCGGAAGATACCGGCCGGGAAAAACACTTGCCTGTGGCAAGGATTTTCTACAGGGAATCTTTTATTCAATCGGCATCTCCCGATTGAATAAAAATAAATTTTCTCTGTGTTCTCAGTGCCTCTGTGGTGAAATAAATGTGGCGAAAAAAGCAGTCCAATACATTCTGGAAATATTTGGAGAAATTTATGATAAAGACCTGCTTTTTTGATTTCAAGCCGGTTGGGAATCAAATGAAAATCGGTTGCTTCTGTTCTCCGGAAAAGACAGGCAGAACGATACGTGCCCTACTTGGGATCTTCATGATTTTGGTCTTCATTGTTTCCTTTTCGCCGATTTCTCTTGCCGCCACCAATGTCAGTGGGAACATTACCGCAAATACTACCTGGACTCTGGCCGGCAGCCCCTATATTGTCACCGGTGATGTCAGGGTGCGGCATACTACCTGGAACAATCCGGCCTATACGGCGACGCTGACGATTGAGCCAGGGGTGGAGGTGCGCTTTAATACCGGCACGGGTCTTTATATCGGTGCGGACGGGTGTTACGGCGCGCTGTCGGCCCAAGGTACGGCGGGATCTCCCATCATCTTTACTTCCAATGCGTCGACTTCGGCGCCGGGCAACTGGAAGGGGATTTATTTTACGGATCAGACCAATGACAGTAAGACCATCCTGGACCACTGCGTTGTGGAGTATGGAGGTCATACCAACAATGCCGATATTTATGTTGCTTCGGCTTCGTTCGCAATTAAAAACAGCACGATACGGCACAGCAGCAGCAACGGGATTTATCTTGATTCATCTAATGCAACCATCGGTGGAGATAACGTCGGCAATGTTATCACCAATAAC